>NZ_CEVYAT010000122.1:0-4925 GCF_982402205.1 Parolsenella sp.
GTTGCCGGCGGCGTCGACGACGTTGAGGGCGCCTGTGCCGGCGGTGTTCATGTCAGAGAACATGATGCCGGCGATGACGATGGCAAGGATGCCCACGAAGGACTCGACGATCATGGCGCCGTAGCCAACGGGCAGGGCGTCCTTCTCGTTGGAGACCTGCTTGGACGAGGTGTTCGAGGACACGAGGCTGTGGAAGCCGGAGAGGGCGCCGCAGGCGACGGAGACGAACATGACCGGGAACATCATGCCGGACTTGGTGGTGAAGTCGGTGAACACCGGGGCGGTGATGGTGGCCTGGCCCTTGACGCCCAGGACGACGATGCCGAGCACGGCGCAGACGATCATGACGATCATCATGATGGACGTGAGGTAATCACGCGGGGTCTTGAGGACGTCGATGGGCATGGCGCCGGCAAAGACCAGGTAGACCATGACGACGGCGATCCACTGGTTGAGGTCGAGGTACAGCGGGAACTGCATGCCCACAGCGAACATGGCGACCATGAGGACGACGCCCAGGACGAACTCCTTGGCACCCTCGAGGTCGAACTTCTTGCAAGCCCAACCAAAGGCCATGGCAACGAAGGTGAACAGGATCGAGATCGTGCCAGCGCAGCCGGCGGCGTAGGACTTGGTGAAGTCGATGCCACCCTCGGCAGCGGCGGTGTACTTGAAGGTGCCGCAGACCATCGAGGTGAAGGCTGCGATGACGATGATGCAGAACAGCCAGCTGAACAGCAGGAACAGGCGGCGGCCGGTGCGGCCGATGTACTTCTCGACGAGCTGGGCAAGCGACTTGCCGTTGTTCTTCATCGAGGCGTAGAGGGCGCCGAAGTCATGGACGGCACCAAAGAAGATGCCTCCGACGAGGACCCACAGGGCAACCGGGAGCCAGCCGAAGGCCATGGCCACGATGGTGCCCGTGACGGGACCGGCGCCGCAGATCGAGCTGAACTGGTGCGAGAACACGGTGAAGCAGGAGGCCGGGGAGAACGAGTTGCCATCCTCCATGCGGCGGGCGGGGGTGATGGCGTCGGCGTCGACACCCCACTTGTTGGCGAGCCAACGGCCATACAGCATATAGCCACCAAAGAGCAGCACGGCGGCTGCAACCATTACGACGATTCCGTTCACAAGCGCTCCTTCCATAGCGAGAGAAAAGCCAGTGCGCAAAAAAAGAGGGGCCGTTGGGTTCCTCACCCGACGGCCCCTCTTTAGGCCGCCCGTTAGCAACGGGCGGCGAATCAGCCACCCGTATTAGATAATGACGACCTCAATAATGGATAGCTGCTTGTTCATGGCGTTACTCTCTCGATTCACTTGGGCACGCATCCCCACGCGCCATCTCCAGTGGATGGTTCGAAATCATGACACATCGGTGAGCGGCGTCAAGGAACAGGGCAAATGTTGCCCGATATCGAAACGGACGCGAAACAGTATTCAACAATTCTCGGAATCTATGCGAAGTGCGAGGTTGGGGACCACGGGGAGCGCCACATGCCATCGAGCGAGGTCAACGGGGGCATCGCGAGGGCGGTGGCATGCGCCGCCCGCCCGCTGCGACGCATGGCCGTGCCCTTGTTACCATAGGAGTAGCGAAGAAGGGAGGGCGCATGGCGCTCGATCCACACCAGGAGGACTTCCAGCGGCTGAGCCTGCGCTACGCCGCCACGCTCGACCCCGGCGACCCGTTTGGCATGGCGCGCAAGGCCGAGGAATTCAGCAGGCGCTTCGTCCAGAAGCGCGACTCGCTGCCACAGACCGACGACGACCGCGCGTTTGGCCTCGTTGCCCAGGCGGCCCAGCTCATCGACTACGAGCTGCCGTTCGCCACGGCCGTGAGCGCCCCGCAGACGATTCGCGAGGCGCGCAAGCTGCTCACCGAGGCGCTCGAACTCGACCCCGACTGCCTCGACGCGCGCCGCATGATCGCCGCCGCCGACTCGCGCACGCCCACCGCCTACCACGACTACCTTGTCCAGGACGCCCCGCAGGTGCGCGCCCAGTGCGAGCGCGCCCGCGACGCCGCGCTCGCCGGCGCCAGGGGCTCCTTTGCCGGGCTCGCCCAGGCAAGCGCCGCCCTCGCGATGCGCCCCTACCTGCGCTGGATGGCCGCCGCATCCTCGACCTCGCTCATCTGCGGCCGCTACCGCATGGCGATCGACGAGGCGCGGGAGGCCCTCGCGATCGAGCCCGGCGACCCGGCCGACGTCTCGTACACGCTCGCCCTCGCCTACGCCAAGCTCGAGGACGAGGAGAGCTACGGCCAGCTGCTCGCCGGCGCCGAGACGACGCACGGCGCCGCCTGGTACTCGCTCGCGCGCATAGCCCTGCTCTACAAGCAGGAGAGCCGCGAGGAGGCGGTCCGCGAGGTCAGGCACCTGCTTGACGCCTACCCCAACGCCGGCACCACGCTCGGCCGCCAGGACGACCTCCCCGATGGCGTCTACGCGCGCATCTGCGTGACGCCCATGAGCGAGGACGAGCTCATCCTCGCCACCTCCGAGGCCACGGTGCTTCTGCAGGAGGGCTGCGACGACCACGAGCGCGGCTCGCTGGGCTCATGGCTCGCCAACCTGCCCGAGGTCATCGAGGCGCAGGAGCGCGAGCTCGCCGCAGACCCCACCCTTGGAGAGGAGGACCAGCAGTGAGGACCAGCCAGCAGCTGAGGTCGGAGCTCTACGACCGCCTCGCCCAGCACAAGAGCCTCGAGCTGGGCGGCCTGTCCGACGACGCCTACGCGGAGCTGCGCCAGGCCGTGGTGGCAGACCCCGACACCTACCTCACGCGCGGCGATGACAGGGCGTTTGCCGAGGTGGTCCGCGCTGTTGCCGCCAACGAGGACGACATGGCCTCCGAGGAGCTCATCGATGACGACGAGGCCTACGCCAAGGCCGTCGACAGCAGGCTCGAACGGCTCCACAACCGCTGCGAGCGCGCCTTCGAGACCTATCCCGGCACCGACGACGCCATTGCGATGATGGCGATGATTCGCTCGAGGGAGCCCGACACCTCGCTCGCGAAGCTGCAGGGTGCCCGCGCGCAGGTGCTGCCCCAGCACGAGGAGGTTGCCCGCAGCGCCGGCCTCGCCAT
This sequence comes from Parolsenella sp., assembly GCF_982402205.1. Taxonomy (NCBI): domain Bacteria; kingdom Bacillati; phylum Actinomycetota; class Coriobacteriia; order Coriobacteriales; family Atopobiaceae; genus Parolsenella; species Parolsenella sp. Next base: position 3,094 of record NZ_CEVYAT010000122.1, read on the forward strand.
GACCAAGCCCAAGCCCGGCCAGGACGTGTGGGAGTGCGTCGACGAGCGCCCGCGCCTGCGCCTGCTTGCCACCATCGCCCGAGCGCAGGCCGAGACCGGCCGCTACCGGGGCGCCTGCGCCACCTGCGAGCAGATCATTGGGGAGAACCCCAGCGACACGCTCGGGGCGCGCTTCACCTGGGCCATCTGCCTGGCGAGGCTCGAGGACGAAAAGGGCCTCGATGACCTCGACGCCCAGTTTGGCCGCGCGGGCAACGCCTGGATGCACCTCGCCCGCACGCTGCTGCTCTTCAAGCTTGGCCGCATCCCCGCGGCAAAGCGCGCGCTCAAGGGCTACGCGAGGCTCTGCCGCGGCGGCGCCCACGCCCTGCTGCGGCCCACGTTCGTGGAGCCCTACCTGCCGGCGCGCCCGCCGTTTGACCCCGGCAGCTACACCGAGGCCCGGCTCGCGGTGCACGAGTGCGACCCCGTCATCATGGATACGCCCGACTTCCTCGCCTGGGCCAGCTCCCAGGACGGCTTCTCCGAGCAGGCGCGCGCCTTTGCCCGCGACAACGACCTCGACTGGTAGTGGTAGTGCGCCCAAGCTCTGATATACTCACATGCGCAGTCCCCATCGTCTAGCGGCCTAGGACGCCACCCTTTCAAGGTGGATATCGCGGGTTCGAATCCCGCTGGGGGCACCATTGAATTCGAGACGGCCCCAGCGATGGGGCCGTTTTTATGGGCGTCTCCCCTCGCACGCGGGATTCGAACCCGAGAGGGGCGAGCGATGGCCGCGGCAATATAACAACTAGCCATGGGCGAGAAAAGCGGCTACACTACCCGTTTGCTAAAACAAACCTGGTCTGAGCGCACGCACCTCAAACGAATCGCGTAGCCCGCAGCCACAGCCAGACCGCCTGTCGTTTTCAAAGGGACGGCAATGAAGCACATCCTCATGGCCTGCGGTACGGGCATCTGCACATCTTCGCTAGTTCGCGAGCGCGTCTGCCGCTTCCTTGACGCACACGGCTATGCCGGCCGCTACGACGTCACCCAGTGCAAGATGGCCGACGTCCCCGAGCTCGCCGGCGACCACGACTTCCTCATTGCCGTGACGCTCATCTCGGGCACCCTCGGCATCCCCTACGTCAATGGCGTCCCGTTCCTCACGGGCGCCGACGCCTCGGACTCCGAGCGCACGCTGCTTGCCCTCATGAACGCGCCCAGCCGCACCGAGGCCAAGGTCCCCTGCTACGCCTAGCGGACACACGCAAGCATGACAAAGGGCTCTGACCCCTTTGTCACATCAGGAAGGGCGGCCACCCCGCATGGGATGGCCGCCCTTTTCGTGTAGATGGTAGGGACGGTGGGGTTCGAACCCACAAGCCTTTCGGCAGAGGTTTTTAAGACCCCCGCGTCTGCCAATTCCGCCACGCCCCCGGGTGCAACAACCTTAGCGCAACGAGAAGAGCCGTGGGGCCCACGCAATGGGCGACGGCTCGCCGCAGGCGGCGGCGTCGGCCGCGAGCGACAGGCCAAAGAGCAGGTCGCTCTCGCTCACTGTGAGCCGCTCGACGCCGCAGGCGCGCATGAGCTCGCCCACGCAGCCCGAGCCGGCCACGATCACGCCGGCACGCTTGGGCTGCAGGCCCACCACGCCGCGACGCTGCTCGAGGGACACGCCGGCGAGGCGCCCGGTGAGCTCGTCCACCTCGGAAAGTTCGAGGTCGTGCAGGTGCACGAAGCTGGGATCGTAGGGGTCGAGCGCGGCGGCGATCGCCACGAGGGTGGTCACCGTGCCGCCCACGCAGACCGAGCCGGCCACGATCACGCCGGCACGCTTGGGC
>NZ_CEVYAT010000123.1:0-4920 GCF_982402205.1 Parolsenella sp.
GGCGCTCTCGGGCGAGGTGACGTGCGCCCTGCGCGTGCGCACCGGCGCCATCTGCGATCCGTACGAGGTGGCCCTCTCGGCCCTCGAGAACGCCGTGCGCAATGGCGTCGAGGTCCGCTTCGACGCGCGCGTCTGTGATATTACCCGCCCCGGCAACGGTGCCTTTGACCTCGTGCTCGCTGGCGGCGAGGTCGTGCGGGCGCGTGCCATCGTGAACGCCGCGGGCGTGCACTCGGCCCAAATCCACAACCTGCTGAGCGCAAGCAAGCTAAAGATCGTTCCCGTGCGCGGCGAGTACCTGCTCTATGACCCGCGCCTGGGCTCCACCTTTGCGCGCACCGTGTTCCAGGTGCCCACGGCCAAGGGCAAGGGCGTGCTCGTGAGCCCCACCGTCCACGGCAACCTCTTCGTGGGTCCCAGCGCCACCGAGCAGGACGACCCCGACGCGCTCGGCACCTCGGCAGCTGGCCTCGCGGGCATCGTCGAGGGCGCGCGGCGCACCTGGCCCGGCGCGAGCGCGCGAGACGCCATCACCAACTTCGCCGGCGTGCGCGCCAAGGGCACCAACCACGACTTCGTCATCGGCGCCTGCGATGACGTCCCCGGCCTGTTCGATGTCGCCTGCCTCGAGTCGCCGGGGCTTACGAGCTCGCCTGCCGTGGGCGTCGAGATCGCTTCGCAGGTGGGCGAAAGCCTTGGCCTCGCGCGCCGGTCTGACTTCTGGCCCACGAATCCGCCGCGACGCCGCCTTGCCTACATGAGCGCGGCCGAGCGTGAGGAGGCCATCGCCAAGGACCCCGCCTGGGGCGAGGTAGTGTGCCGCTGCGGCAACGTGAGTGCGGCCGAGGTCGTGGCCGCGCTCCACGGTCCCGTGCCGGTGCTGTGCCTCGACGCCCTCAAGTGGCGCGCGGGCGCCATGATGGGCCGCTGTCACGGCGGATTCTGCACGCCCGAGCTTCTGCGCGTTGTCTCTGCCGAGCTCGGCGTGGCTCCCCAGGACGTCGACAAGCGCTTGCGTGGCTCGTGGATGGTGGCGAGCGCGCGCCCCGACTATGTTGAGCTCGCCCGGGGTGAGCGCAAGGCGCGCAAGGGCGACGCGACCTCTGCTGACGCCAGCGGCGCGCCCGCCGACGAGCCCTACGACGTCTTGGTCGTTGGCGGGGGAGCCGCGGGCATGGCGGCAGCTACTTCCGCTCACGAGCGGGGTGCCGCCCGCGTGCTGCTCGTCGACCGCGCGAGCGAGCTGGGCGGCATCATGTGCCAGTGCGTCCACAACGGCTTTGGCCTCAAGCGCTACAAGGACGAGCTCACGGGCCCCGAGTTTGCCGCTCGCGAGGCGGAGGAGCTCGCCCACGCGGGCGTCGAGGTCTGGGACGGCGCCACCGTGCTCTCGCTCCACGTAACAGACGACGGCGCGCCCTCCACGCTCGAGGTCGTTCGTCCGCGGGGCTCGTATGCGGTGCGCGCCCGTGCGGTGGTACTCGCATGCGGCTCGCGCGAGCGTGGCTTTGGCGCCCTGGGCATCGTGGGAGACCGCCCCTCAGGCATCTACACCGCGGGCTCCGCGCAGTCGCTCATCAACCTGCAGGGCTGCGTGCCGGGCCACCGCGCCGTGATCTTGGGCTCGGGCGACATCGGCCTCATCATGGCCCGCCGCATGACGCTCGAGGGCATGGAGGTCGAGGGCGTCTACGAGCTGCTCGACCACCCGAGCGGCCTCACGCGCAACATCGTGCAGTGCCTGGACGACTTTGGCATCCCGCTGCACCTCTCGCACACGGTCGTCGCCACCCACGGCTCCGCGCGCCTCGAGTCGGTCGACATCGCCGAGGTCGACCCCGCGACGCGCCGGCCCATCCCTGGCACCGAGGTGAACGTCGCGTGCGACACGCTCGTGCTCTCGTGCGGGCTCATCCCGCAAAGCGAGCTCGCGCGCGAGGCGGGCATCGAGATCTCGCCCGTCACGGGCGGCGCGGTGGTAAACGAGCGCCTCGAGACGAGCGCGCCGGGCGTCTTCGCCTGCGGCAACGCCCTGCACGTTCACGACCTCGCGGACTTCGCTGCTGCCGAGGGCGCGCTAGCGGGCGAGGCCGCCGCGGCCTGGGTGGCTAGCGGTGCGCGCGGGGCGAGCGACCCCGCCCCCCGTCGAGGCGGGGGCCGGCGTGCGCTATGTCGTGCCGAGCCGCATTGACGGCGCTGGGAGCGACCCCGTGACGCTTGCCTTTAGGCCAAGCAAGGTCATGCGCGGCGCCCGCTTCGTCATCGAGGCCAGGCGGAGGGGCGACGTCACCGAGCTTGCGAGCCGCAGGCTCAAGGTTGCCCTGCCTGCGGAGATGTGCCGCGTCGCGGTGCGCCCGCCCACGTCGTGGGACGAGGTCGAGGGCGTCGAGGTCCGCATCGAGGAGGATGAGCGCTAATGGCAGACAAGCAGCTGCGCGAGGTCACGTGCACGTGCTGCCCCACGGGGTGCACGCTTGTGGTGGAGCTCTCGTCGTCCGGCGAGGCCGTCTACGTCTCGGGGGCGGGATGCGCCCGCGGCAAGAGCTACGGACCTGCCGAGCTGACCCACCCCGAGCGCGTCGTGACCACCACGGTGTGCGTGCCGGGCGTGGCCGAGCCGTTGTCCGTGCGCACGAGCGCTCCCGTCCCCAAGGGGCTCATGGCCTGCGTCGTCGCGGCGGCCAAGGCGGCGGGGGAGGGCTGCTCTGCCCCCATCGCCCTGGGCGACGTCGTCGTCGCCAACGTCTGCGACACGGGTGTTGACGTCATCGCCACCCGCGCCGTGGGCTAACCCGGTTCTTTCCCACTCCTCTCAATCGGTGGTTCTTCCTTATCCCTCCTTTCAAATTCCTAGGAATATGGGCATATAGCTATCCCCTAAAAGCTAATTACCTCGTTTTCCTAGGAATCTGATTCCTTCGCTGCAAGGCTGGGGCAAGAGACGCTTCGCGCTGTGGAATGAGGGCATTCGGGGCCAGCCGCCACGGCGCTATACTTGGCATCATTAAGCCAGCCAACGCCATCAGGGGAGTCGCCGCATATGCCACAAGCCACGATCGATCCCGCCCTCGCACCCCAGCATGGCCTGCTCACCCTACGGGCGCTCGAGGATGCCGGTCATGAGGCCTGGGTCGTGGGCGGCTGGGTGAGAGACGCCCTGCGCGGCGTGGTGGCTCACGATGTTGACGTGTGCACGAGTGCCCCCTGGCCACAGTCGAAGGTCGCCCTCGAGGCGGCGGGCTTTGTCGTGCACGAGACGGGCACGGCTCACGGTACCGTCACAGCCGTCGTCTGCGGCGAGCCCGTCGAGGTCACGACCTACCGCATCGACGGCGCCTACACTGACCAGCGTCACCCCGACTCCGTGACCTTCGTGACCGACGTGCGCGAGGACCTCGCGCGCCGCGACTTCACGGTTAACGCCATGGCCTGGCATCCGACCCGTGGGCTTCTCGACCCCTTTGGCGGGGCAAAGGACGTTGCTGTGGGCGTCATCCGCGCGGTGGGCGACCCCGCCGTGCGCTTCGACGAGGACGCCCTGCGCATCCTGCGCGCGGTGCGCTTCGCCGCCCGCCTTGACTTTGACATCGAGCCTGCCACGCAGGCGGCCCTGCGCGCCGCCGCCCCCACGCTTGCGGGCGTGGCCCAAGAGCGCATCGGCACCGAGCTGCGAGGCATCATGGTGTCTGGCCGCGCCGCGTGGGCGCTTCGTCACCAGCGCGAGGTCATGTTCGCCGCGCTTCCCGAGCTTGCTCCGATGGAGGGCTTCGACCAGCGAAGCCGCTATCACTGCTTCGACGTGCTCGAGCACACCATTTGCGTCATGGAGGGTGTCGAGCAGCTCACTGTTGGCAAGGCAAGCGAGCGCCTGCGCTGGGCCGCCATGCTTCACGACATAGGGAAGCCCACGAGCTTCACGGTCGACGAGGCCGGCCAGGGACACTTCTATGGCCACCCCGGACGGGGCCGCGACATCTCCGCGACTCTCCTGCGTCGTCTCGCCATCCCTCACGAGCTCGCCAATCCCATCCTTGCCCTCGTCCGCTACCACGACCGCCCCTGCGCTCCCAAGGTCGAGCCCGTGCTCAAGCTCACGGCCTCGGTGGCCGCCATGAGCGGGCTCAAGCGACGCGACGAGGTCCTTGAGCTCATGCGCGAGCTCGTCTGCCTGAGGCGCGCCGACGCGCTCGCGAAGGCGCCGGCCTACCGCATCTACGCCCGCGAGCTCGATGACCACGAGGCCGTTCTCGAAAAGATCGAGCGCGAGGGCCTGTGCTGGAGCACCCGAGACCTTGCCGTAAGCGGCGCCGACGTCATGGCCGCCTGCGGCATCGCGCCTGGCCCCGCGGTGGGCGAGAGACTCTCGGCCCTGCTTGCCGACGTCATGGCTGAGCGCGTTCCCAACGACCGTTCGTCGCTTCTCGCATGGCTGGGACGCGGATAGCGGGGCGCCCTCAGGGCTCTTCTTGGTGGGTATCATGGTCTCTCGTTACGAATGTCCTATTAAAACCGCAGGTGGATTGCGTAGGCAGAATATTTTTACGCTTCTCACAAAAATTTTTCCAAAAAGTACTTGCGCGGACCCTTGCTCTTCCGTATAGTTCTTTCTCGCGCTGAGGCGCAGACAGGCATTGCAACTTTGGGATGTCGTCTAATGGCAGGACAGCGGATTCTGGTTCCGTCAATGGGGGTTCGACTCCCTCCATCCCAGCCATTGCATTTGCTACATATGGCCCGTTCGTCTAGCGGTTTAGGACGCCGCCCTCTCAAGGCGGAGATCACCAGTTCGAATCTGGTACGGGCTACCATGAGTTCTTCGGGGCACGTAGAGCCCCTCTACATATGGCCCGTTCGTCTAGCGGTTCAGGACGCCGCCCTCTCAAGGCGGAGATCACCAGTTCGAATCTGGTACGGGCTACC
>NZ_CEVYAT010000124.1:0-4788 GCF_982402205.1 Parolsenella sp.
CCACGAGGCCGCCCACCGGCCCCGTCGCCGCTGGCAAGCTCCACACCATGAAGGAGGTGTGCGAGGAGTGCGGCATGACCTACGAGACGCTCAAGTTCTACTGCAACCGCGGCCTGGTGCCCAACGTCAAGCGTGACGCCAACAATCGCCGCGTGTTCGACGACCGCGACGTTGCCTGGCTCAATAGTCGCTCGTGCCTCGAGCGCTGTAACATGTCCATCTCCGAGATGCAGCACTACCTGGACCTGTGCGTGCGCGGCAAGGCGACGATCCCCGAGCGCAAGGTGTTCCTCGCGGCCAAGCATGCCGAGCTCGAGCGCCAGATGGAGCAGATTCAGGCGGCGATTGACTATATCGATTGGAAACAGGAATTCTACGACGGCGTTCTCTCGGGCAAGACGGAGTACTTCTCCTACGTTGCACCGGAGGACTAGCGGGTCCACAAGCCCGTGCGGCGTGCGGAGAGGGAAGGGAGGAAGGGTAAAACCTCTCCGCACGCCGCGCTTGCGCATATAATCCCGTGCGTTCGTTGCATCTGTGTTTCGCAAGCTAGACGTTAACATAGTCGAAAAGTAGCTTACGAGTGTCTTACACATTCGGGCCCCTGCGGACACCCCGCCGTCCCGCACATGCCGAGAGGATCTTCCATGAACGAGGTCATGTCACAGCTCTTTGCTCGCAAGTCCACGCGGGCCTTCACCGACGAACTCGTGAGCGAGGCCGACGAGCGCGCCATCCTAGAGGCCGCCTGCCAGGCGCCCACCGCCGGCAACCAGCAGCTCTACAGCATCATCGTGGCACGCGACCCCACCCTCAAGCAGGCGCTTGCCCACACCTGCGACGACCAGCCCTTCATCGCCAAGGCGCCGCTCGTCCTCGTCTTCTGCATCGACGTTCGCCGCTGGTGGCGCGCCTTCGAGCTTGCGGGCGCCGCTCCCCGCCGCCCCGGCAAGGGAGACGCGCTGCTTGCCCTCGAGGACGTCATGTGTGCGGCGCAAAACGCCGTGGTTGCGGCTCATTCCCTGGGGATCGGCTCGTGCTACATCGGCGACATCCTCGAGCGGCATGAGGAACAGAGCAGGCTGCTGAGGTGCCCCCGCTACGTGGTGCCTGCGGCGATGCTCGTGATGGGACACCCCACGGCCCACCAGCTCGAGCGCAAGAAGCCGCGCCGCTTTGACCTCGAGAGCGTGGTCTTCGAGAACAGCTACCAGGACCTGCCCGATGACGAGCTGCTCGGCGTGCTCTCCCAGAAGGAGGGCCACACCTCAGACCCCGACGACGGCCTCGAGGCCTGGCTTGGCGCCTTCTGCCGCCGCAAGTGGAACTCGGACTTCTCGCGCGAGATGAGCGACTCGGCGGCCCGCATGCTCGAGGACTTCGACTACGCGGATTAGTGTCACGCAGCTGCGCTATAGTCTCCCTCAATTGGCCGGAACAAGTCGCCGGCCGCAAGACCAAGGAGTCATCATGGCCCTCATCGTTCTCGTCATCATCGTCGTCGTGGTCGCGGTGCGCTGCGGCTACGTCGTGCGTCAGCAGCATGTTGCCATCATCGAGCGCCTGGGTCGCTTCTGCGGCATCAAGGGCCCGGGCTTTCACGTTATGATCCCCTTCATCGACACCGCCCACGACGTCGACCTCATGACCGAGGACCAGCATATGACGTTTGACGCCAAGACGCACGACAACGTCACGATCGAGCTCGACGTCTCGATCCAGTACCACGTTGACGCCACGCACGCCAACATGGGCGCGGAGTCGGGCATCTGGAAGAGCTTCTATACCCTCACCGATCCCGTGAGCCAGATGAAGGACTACCTGGCAGACGCCCTGCGCAGCCAGATTCCCAACCGTACGCTCGACGAGGTCTTCTCCGAGAAGGACGCCATTGCCACTGCCATCGATGAGGTCGTGGCCACCAAGATGCTCGACTACGGCTACGTGCTCGTGACGACCCTTATCACCTCGATTCGCCTGCCGGCCGAGGTCCAGGAGTCGATGAACCGCATCGTGGCGTCCAAGAACAACCTCGAGAGCGCCCGCAATGACGCCGAGGCGGCCCGCGCCAAGACCGTCATCGCCGCCCAGGCCAAGGCCGAGGCCATGGCTGCCGAAGGCAAGGGCATCGCTGACCAGCGCATTGCCATAGCCCGTGGCATCAAGGAGTCGATCGACACCATCAAGGGCTCGGAGCTCTCGAGCGAGGAGGCAAACCGCCTCTTCGAGTTCACCCAGTGGGTCTCGATGATGGAGTCCTTTGCCGAGAAGGGCTCTTCGAGCGTGGTCTTGCCCGGCGACTTCTCGAGCGCGAGCAGCCTCTACGAGCAGCAGCTCGCTGCTCGCGTTACGCCCAACCCTGAGGGAGGGAAGCGCGCGTGACGCCTCTTGCCCTGCACGCCTGCTGCGGTCCCTGCTCGCTCGAGCCCCTGAAGCACCTGCGCGAGGAGGGCTTTGAGCCCACCATCCTGTGGGACAATCCCAACATCCAGCCCGTCGCCGAGCACGACCTGCGCCTGGCGACCCTGCTTGCCTGGGCAGATGCCAAGGGCATCGCTGTGGTGCGCTGCGAGCGCGGCGCGGGGAGCGGGCTGGTGGGCACCAAGACGGCCGCCGAGCAGCGCGAGGCCTGGGAGCGCGCCTGCGCCCCGCTGGGGTTTAACCGCGAGGCCCGCTGCCGAGCCTGTTACGCCATCCGTCTCTCCCAGGCCTGCGTCGCGGCCCGCGATCTGGGCTTTACCCACATCTCGACCACCCTTGCCGTCTCGCCCTACCAGCTGTTTGACGAGTGCTCTGAGATTCTCGAGCGGCAGGCCCGAGCGCACGGACTTGTGCCCGTGATCCGCGACTGGCGCCCCTTCTACGCCGACGCCACCCGCGAGAGCCGTGAGCTGGGGATGTATCGCCAGAACTACTGCGGCTGCCGCTTTTCCGCGGCCGAGGCGGCGATCGAGCGCCACGAGCGCCGCGACGAGCGAAAGCGCGCTAAGGCCGAGGCGAGGAAGGCGTCTCGCTAGCTGCGCCATCCGCGTGCCGTGAGCGCCTGATCTGCTGCGTTATAGGCGTGCGAGAAGAGCGGCACCACGGAGACGTGCCGTTCGCGGCCGCATGGCTACCGCTCACCGCCGCACCTGCCGCCCGCGTGGCTCTGACGCCCCGCTCGTCCGGAAGGCCGTCGGTATCAAGAATCGATTGGGATACGGTTTGAGGCCCCTGGCGAACCACGCAGAAGCGCTTGGAGCCGACGATCTGGGAGGCAGACATGGGCCTGTTCACTGGCAAGACCGTCATCGTCACCGGCGGCGGCAAGGCAACCCTCAAGGACGGCAGCGCCGGCTCCATCGGCTATGGCATCGACATCGCGTTTGCCAAGGAGGGCGCAAACCTCGTCATCACCGGCCGCAACGTCGCCAAGCTCGAGGCCGCCAAGGAGTCGCTCGAGGCAGACTACGGCATCAAGGTTCTGCCCGTCGCCGCCGACGTCTCCGCCGGCCAGGACAACGAGGCCGTTGTCCAGAACGTCATCGACCAGGCCATCGCTGAATTCGGCCGCATCGACGCCCTTGTGAACAACGCCCAGGCCTCGGCCTCCGGCGTCACGATCGCCGACCACACGATGGACCAGTTCAACCTCGCCATCTACTCCGGCCTCTACGCCACGTTCCTCTACATGCAGAAGGCCTACCCGCACCTCAAGGAGACCAAGGGCTCCGTCGTGAACTTCGCCTCCGGCGCCGGCCTCTTCGGCAACTACGGCCAGTGCTCCTACGCTGCCGCCAAGGAGGGCATCCGCGGCCTCACCCGCGTTGCCGCCAACGAGTGGGGCAAGGACGGCGTCAACGTCAACATCGTCTGCCCGCTTGCCTGGACGACCCAGCTCGAGAACTTCGAGGCCGCCTATCCCGAGGCCTTCAAGGCCAACGTCCACATGCCGCCCGCCGGCCACTACGGCGACGTCGAGAAGGAGATTGGCCGCGTCGTCGTCCAGCTCTGCGGTCCCGACTTCAAGTACATGAACGGAGAGACGGTTACCCTCGAAGGCGGCATGGGTCAGAGGCCGTAAGGTTTCTGCAATCTGTTTCGCGCGACTGTTCTGACGAGGCCCTCGCCGCGGGTGTCGCCATCGCCGCAACCGGTCGCTCGGGCTTCTCGAACCAGACCAACAACGTGCTCGCCTTCCCAGATATTTTCCGTGGCACGCTCGACGTCCGCGCGTCCGACATCAACGATGAGATGATGGAGGCGGTCACCTGCGTCATCACCGGTCTGGTGGATGACGAGAGGCGCAACGCCGAGTACATCATCCCCGGCGTCTTTGACGGGCGCGTGGCCGCAGCCGTGGCTACTGCTGTGTCCGGGGCCGCCCGCAAGTCTGGCGTGGCCAGGATCTAGCTGGCGAGCATCGCGTGTCCGCGACGGGCGAGTGCGGGGGCGCGCGGATGACATAGCCGTTCGTTTGGCAGCCTCGGCCCCGGTGGTTGGGGCTGCTTCTCGTTGGCGCGATGCTGCCCAGCCCCCGAAACCCACGTTTTATAACGTTTCTGGCCCGTTTTGACGGTCGAAACGTTATAAATCGTGGGCCTCGGCGACTTGCGGCGGCGTCGACGGCAGATGGGCTTCGGCGACTATCGGCAGTGCCGACGGCAGCCCTGCCTTGCCTCCGGTGCCTCCCCTCCGCCGCAAATCCCCCCAGACTGCCTATCGATTTCCTGCCATATATAAGGAATAATTATATTTTTAGGTTTAAAGGCTCTTCCAGGTGTCTGGATGGGGCCTGAAAACGGCGGG
>NZ_CEVYAT010000125.1:0-4783 GCF_982402205.1 Parolsenella sp.
GGACGAGAAGCGTCGTGTCGTTGGTCCTGAGCCAGTTCCAGGTCTGGGCGGACCCGCGGCCGACGCCGGTAAGCGTGAGTGACATCTAGCCGATCGCCCCTTCCATCTCGAGCTTGATGAGGTTGTTCATCTCGACGGCGTACTCAAGCGGCAGCTCCTTGGACACCGGGTCGGCAAATCCGTTGACGACCATGGTGCGGGCTTCCTGCTCGGAGCAGCCGCGGCTCATGAGGTACATGATCGTGTCGTCGGAGATGCGGCCGATCGTGGCCTCGTGGCCCACGCTCGCGGTGGCGTTGCGCACGTCCATCGCGGGGATGGTGTCGGAGCGGCTGATGTCGTCGAGCATGAGGGAGCTGCAGCTCACGCTGGCGCGGGCGCGGTCGGCCTTCTTGGTGACGACCACCGAGCTACGGAACGTCGAGATGCCGCCGCCCTTGGAGAGCGACTTGGTGTCGACGCTGGCGCGCGTGTCGGGGGCGGCGAGGGTCACCTTGCAGCCCGTGTCGAGGTTCTGCGTGGCACCGGCGAAGGTGATGCCGGTGAACTCGCAGCTGGCGCGCGGCCCCACGAGCAGGCTCGAGGGGTAGAGGTAGGAGACGTGGGAGCCAAACGAGCCGGAGACCCACTCGACCTTGCCGTCCTCCTCGACGCGTACGCGCTTGGTGTTGAGGTTGTACATGTTCTTCGACCAGTTCTCGATGGTCGAGTAGCGAAGCCTCGCGCCCTTGCCCACGAACAGCTCGACGGCGCCGGCGTGGAGGTTGGCCACGTTGTACTTGGGTGCCGAGCAGCCCTCGATGAAGTGCAGGTCGGCGCCCGGCTCCACGATGATGAGCGTGTGCTCGAACTGGCCCGCGCCCGCGGCGTTGAGGCGGAAGTAGCTCTGCAGTGGGAAGTCGAGCTTGACGCCGGCGGGCACGTAGACGAACGAGCCGCCGCTCCACACCGCGTAGTGCAGCGCGGCGAACTTGTGGTCGGTCATGGGGATGAGCGTGCCAAAGTGCTCGCGGATCATGTCCTCATAGCCGCTCTTCATGGCGTCCTCGACGGTTGTGTACACGACACCCGACTTCGCGACCTCGTCCTTCATGTTGTGGTAGACGATCTCGGAGTCGTACTGGGCGCCCACGCCGGCTAGGCTCGTGCGCTCGGCCTCGGGGATGCCGAGGCGCTCGAAGGTGTCCTTGATGTCGTCGGGGACCTCGTCCCAGCTCTCGGCCTGCTTCGAGCCGCTCGCCACGTAGGTCGAGATGGTGCTCATGTCGAGGCCGCCGATGGCCGGGCCCCAGTTCTTGGGCATCTCCATGCGTTCGTAGGTCTCCAGGGCCTTGAGGCGCATCTGGAGCATCCAGTCGGGCTCGTCCTTCTTGCGGCTGATCTGCTCGACGATGTCGCCGGACAGGCCGTCGGCGAAGCGCTCGTAGCCCTTCTCGGGCTTCACGAAGTCATACATGCTGCGGTCGACGTCGGCGACCTCGGAGCGGGGTCGCTGCTCGTTGGCGGCGTTGGTGTTTGCTGCCATGGCTTACGCCTCCGCCTGCTCGGCGCGCTCGTAGCGCTCGAAGCCGTTGGCGTCGATTTGGTCGATGAGCTCGGGGCCGCCCTCGGCCACGAGGTGGCCCTTCACCATGACGTGGGTGTGGTCGACCTCGACGCGCTCGAGGATGCGCGTGTTATGCGTGATGATGAGCAGCGCCCCGTTGCACTGCTCGCGGTAGGCGGTGATGCCGCGCGAGACGACGGAGAGGGCGTCGACGTCAAGGCCCGAGTCGGTCTCGTCGAGGATGGCGAGCTTGGGCTTCAGGAGCAGCAGCTGGAGCATCTCGACCTTCTTCTTCTCGCCGCCCGAGAAGCCCACGTTGAGCTCGCGGGTGAGGTAGGAGGAGTCCATGTCGAGCTGCTCGCACAGCTCGCCCACGCGGCGGCGGAACTGCTTGGCCGTCATCTTGAGCTCGGGGCGCTTCTGGCAGATGGTGCGCAGGAAGCTGTAGAGCGGCACGCCCGGGATCTCGACCGGGGCCTGGTACGACAGGAAGATGCCCGCGAGCGAGCGCTTGTCGGCGCTGGCGTGGGTGAGGTCGGCGCCGTCGAACTCGATGGTGCCGGCGGTGGTGTGGTAGACCGGGTCGCCCATGATGACGTGGCCCAGCGTCGACTTGCCGGCGCCGTTGGGGCCCATGAGCACGTGGCACTCGCCGCCGTCGAGCGACAGGTCGATGCCATGCAGGATGGGCTTCTCGTCGGCGCTTGCGCTCACGCCGTGAATGTTAAGGAGGTGTTCCATTTCTTGTCCTTACCTTGCCTGAGGTAATAGCCTTGTCGATAATACCCCACCGACAGTGGGATTTTCACGAGGAAGGCGAGTGGCGTGGACAGGTGGACGAGGTTTGGCAAGGCGGTCGGCTCCCACATGCCCATCATCGCCCCGATTTGCGTGGCTGCGGGCGTTATGTTCCCGCAGGTGTTTGGGGTTACCGAGCACATCGTGCCCGTGCTGTTCGCGATCATGACGTTCCAGGGCTCGCTCAACAACACGTTCGCCTCGGTGCTCGAGCAGTTCCGCCACCCCAAGAACATCCTGTGCATCCTGGGCCTCTCCATCGTCGTGATGCCGGTGTGCGCCTGGGCGCTGTCGAGCCTTCTGTTTGGCGGCAACGCCAACCTCGTGACGGGCGCCACGCTCGAGTACTGCGTGCCGGTGGCTGTGGTGAGCTTCATGTGGTGCGGCATGTACGAGGGCGACCTGTCGCTCGCGCTTGCCTGCATCCTCGTGTCGACCGTGGCGAGCCCGGTGACGATTCCGCTCACGCTCAAGGTCCTGCTGGGCGCCACCGTGCAGGTCGACGTCCTAGGCATGATGTCGAACATGATGTTCATGATTGCCCTGCCGGCCGTGGCGGGCATGCTTGTGAACGACGCGACCCACGGGTGGGGCCACGAGAAGCTCTCGCCCGCGATTTCGCCGGCGGTAAAGGTGCTGCTCATGCTCATCATCGCGTCGAACTCCTCGCAGATGAGCGACTACATGCGCCACCTCACGCCCGAGCTCGTTGCGATGGCCCTCTTCATCCTGGTGTTTGCGAGTTGCGGCTTTGCGGTGGGCCTCGTCATCGCGCACGCCCGCGGCCTGGCCCACGGCCAGCTCGTGACGTCGTCGTTCTGCTCGGGGTTGAGAAACATCTCCGCCGGCGCGGTGCTCGCCGCCCAGTTCTTCCCGGGCGAGGTGGTCTTCCCGGTGATGATGGGCACGCTGTTCCAGCAGGTGCTCGCCGGCGTGTTCGGCTCGATCATCGAGCGCGTCGTCGGCCGCGAGTAGGGACAATCTTTGGCCGACGTGCGCCCAGCGCGACTAAACGAGCCTCCGGGGCCTGCGGTTTGCGTCGCGGCCTCAAACTGCCCTCGAATGGGTGCGCGAGATGTACCCAAATCGCTGTGCAACCGACGCGGCAAAGGCTGCTCGATGAAGCGCATTTGGCCCTGCACTACATAAGATACGCACAAAATGACCTCAAAATCGTGCACATTTAGTACCGTTTGCGGTCAAATCACTACCGTCTACTGTTTACCGAAAAAATAATACCGTTTGAAAAACTCACAAAAAAGCTGCGGCCCTTACTATTAAACGCTCCTAATCTACCGCCTTGGAATGGCGCGTCAGAAGGTGGAGAGGGGGCTCCCCGCCGCGATCGACGCGCGGTATTCGAAAGGGGAGAGAAATGGCCTTTGACTTTACGGGAAGGGTCGCGATCGTAACCGGTGGCACGCAGGGCATCGGCCTCGAGATCGCCAAGGGCATCGTCGAGGGTGGCGGCCACGTCGTCCTCATCGCCCGCAGCAAGGACAAGGGTGAGGCGGCCGTCGCCAAGCTCGGCGAGGGCAACCACTTCTACCAGCTCGACGTGAGCGACGCCGCCGCGGCGCGCGCCACGGTCGACAAGATCTTCGAGGAGGTTCCGGGCGTCGACATCCTCGTCAACTGCGCCGGCGTCATCTCCACCAAGAAGTTCGAGGACATCGACGACGCCGAGTGGCGCCGCACGATTGACATCAACCTCAACGGCACGTTCACGATGCTCTCCGCGGTCTACCCGCGCTTCAAGGAGCTTGACTACAGCTCCATCGTGAACGTCTCCTCCGTTGCTGGCAAGATCGGCGGCGGCCTGCTGGGCACCGCGGCCTATGCCAGCTCCAAGGCCGGCGTGAACGGCCTCACCAAGGCGGTTGCCAAGGAGGGCGGCAAGTACAACATCCACTGCAACGCCGTCTGCCCGTCGCTCACCCTCACCGACATGACCTCGATCCTGTCTGACGAGAACTCCAAGCGCATCATCGCCGGCATTCCCCTGGGCCGCGCGGCCCAACCGTCCGAGCCCGCCCAGATGGTGCTGTTCTACGCCTCCAAGCTTGCGAGCTTCGTGAACGGCGAGATCAGCGACTGCGATGGCGGCATCGTCCTCGACGGGTAGTTTGCCAGGCCGCGCGGGCGCGCCGCAGGCCGCATGCCGGGCCGGTGGCGCGCTCTTTTTTCTGCAAGTGAGCCAATGAGAGGTTGCTAGCAATGAGCGATTCGACCACTGCGATGGAGGAGAAGAAGCCCTTCTTCAAGATGTCCTCCATCCCCGGTGCCACGATTCTGGTGCCGCTTCTTCTGGGGTGCCTCCTCAACACCCTGTTCCCCGACCTGTTCAAGACCCTTGGCAGCTTCACGCTGGGCATGACGCAGAACGGCGCGAGCCCGCGCGTGGGCGCCTTCCTGCTCCTCGTGGGCACTACGATCTCG
>NZ_CEVYAT010000126.1:0-4769 GCF_982402205.1 Parolsenella sp.
GCCCTTGCCGGCGACGACGTCCTGAACGCGGGCCATGAGCATCACGTTCTTGGCGTCGACGCGCGTGGGCACCTCCATGCGAAGGCGGTCGCCGCTGCAGCTCTCAACGAACACCTCGACGCGGTCCATGCCCGGATGCAGCTCGAAGACTTTCTGGAGCTGCTCGAGCACCAGGCGCGACAGGGCGGCCGGCTCGAGCATGACCTCGAAGATCTTGGGCTTGTTGGTCTTCTCGGACAGCTCGAGCGGCTCAATGGCGGTGGCGAGGAACTGGTCGCCGCGGTCCGAGCGGTCGATGCGGCCCAGGATGCGCACGAAGACGTCGCCCACCTGCTCGCCGGTCTGCTCGTCGGTCTGGCCGGCAAGCACCGCAGCGCTCTTCTTGTAGGCCTTGGGGAAGACCACGACGTCGATCTCGTTCTCCATGTCCTCGAGCTGCACGATGGCCATGGGGTCGCCGTTCTTGGTCGTGCGCTTCTGCAGGCCAGACACCATGCCCGCAATCCAGATGGGCTTCTCGCCGCTCACCTCGACGTGACGCACCTCGCCGGTGACGCTCGTCTTCTCGTAGCCGCCCAGCACCTGCGACAGGGTGAAGTCGCGGGCCTTGGCCAGGGCGTACTCGTAGGGACGCAGCGGGTGGTCGGAGATGTAGAGGCCCAGCACCTCGCGCTCCTGGGCGAGCTTGAGGGTGCGGTCCCACTCGACGGGGCTGGGGTCGGGCACGTCGGACTCGAAGCCCGAGCCCTCGACGTCGGCGAACAGGTCGAACATCGAGCTCTGGCCCGCAGCGCGGTCCTTCTGGCGCTTCGTGGCCGCGTCGATGATGTTGGCGGGGTTGTTCTTGTCGACGAACTCCATGAGCTGGCGGCGCGGGTAGCCCGTCGAGTCGAAGGCTCCGCCTTTGATGAGGGCCTCAATGACGCGGCGGTTGCAGGTGCCGGTGTCGACGCGGTCGACCAGGTCGTGGAGGTTCTTGAAGGCCCCTCCCCGCTCGCGCTCGGCGATGATGGCGTCGGCCACGCCCTCGCCCACGCCGCGGATGCCGGCCAGGCCAAAGCGGACGCCCTCGTGGACGGCCGTGAACTCCTTGCCCGACTCGTTGATGTCTGGCGGCAGGATCTGGATGCCCTCGTGGCGGCAGGCCGAGACGTAGTGGACGATCTTCTCGGTCTTGCCCGTGTAGCTGGTGAGGACGGCCGCCATGAACTCGTTGGGGTAGTGGGCCTTGAGCCAGGCGGTCTGCATGACCAGGATCGCGTAGCCCGCCGAGTGCGACTTGTTGAACGCGTACGAGGCGAACTTGAGGACGTCGTCCCAGATGCGCTGGGCAATCTCGCGGGTGTAGCCGTTGCGCACGGCGCCGTTGATCCAGTGGTCGTAGGTCGTCTCGTCGGCGCCATCGTCCCAGTGGAAGATGGTGCTCGTGAGCAGTTTGATCTTCTTCTTGGCCACGGGCTTTCGGATGCGCGAGTCAGACTCGCCGGCCGAGAATCCGCTCATCTTGACCGAGATCTGCATGACCTGCTCTTGGTACACGATGGTGCCGTAGGTCTCGCCCAGGATGTCCGAGAGGCGGTCGTCGTAGAAGACGACTTCCTTCTTGCCGTTCATGCGGTCGATGTAGTCCGTGACCATGCCGGCGCCCAGCGGGCCCGGGCGGTACAGGGCGATAAGAGCCACGATGTGCTTGTACTCGGTGGGCTGCATGCCCTTGATCGTGGCGGTCATGCCGCCGGACTCGACCTGGAAGACACCGGCGGTGTTGCCCGAGCCCAGCAGCTTGTAGATGGCGGGGTCGTCGAAGGGGATCGAGTCCATGTCGACGTCGATGCCAAAGTTGGCCTTGATGTTGGCCTTTGCCTTGGAGATGACCGTGAGGGTGCGCAGGCCCAAGAAGTCCATCTTGAGCAGGCCCATGTCTGCCACCGTGTGGCCCTCGTACTGGGTGATCTCGACGCCGCCCTTGGTATCGAGCTTGGTGGGGCAGTGCTCGTTGACGGGGTCACGGCAGATGAGGACGGCGCAGGCGTGGACGCCCTCGCCGCGGATGAGGCCCTCGAGCGACAGCGCCGCGTCGATGATGCGGCGAGCGTCTGAGTCCTGGTTGTAGGCGTCGACGAAGTCCTGGGAGTACTGGTCCTCGCGCCCCGGAACCTTCTCCATCGTGGCCTTGAGCGTGGCGTTGGGCGCGGCGCTGATCATCTTGGAGAGGCGCTGGCCCATGTAGACGGGGTAGTCGAGCACGCGCGCGGCGTCGTTGACGGCCTGCTTGGCCTTGATGGTCGAGTAGGTGATGACGTGGGTGACCTTTTCGGGGCCGTAGAGCTGGCGCACGTGCTCGACGACCTCGAGACGCCGCTCATCGTCGAAGTCCATGTCGATATCGGGCATCTCGGAGCGCTGGGGCGAGAGGAATCGCTCGAACATGAGGTTGTTCGTGAGCGGGTCGAAGGTCGTGATGTCCATCGCGAAGGCAACGAGGGCGCCGGCGGCAGACCCACGGCCGGGGCCCACGCCGATGCCGTTCTGCTTGGCCCAGCGCACGTACTCCTGCACGATGAGGAAGTAGGCGGCGAAGCCCTTGTCGCAGATGATCTTGTACTCGTACTCGAAGCGCTCCTGGACGTTGATGCCGTTGATCGTGACGTTCTTCCAGTCCTCGCCGTAGCGCTTGGCCAGGCCCTCCTCGCACTCGCGGCGGAACTGGCTCTCGTGGGTCTCGCCCTCGTCGAGCAGCGGGAAGCGCGGCAGGATGATCTGGTCCCAGTCGAGCTCGACGTTGCACTTCTCGGCCAGCTCGAGGGTGTTGTCGCAGGCCTCGGGGCACCAGGAAAACAGCTCGCGCATCTCCTCCTCGGTCTTCATGTAGAACTCGCTGCCCTCCATGCGCATGCGGTTCTCGTCATCGACCTTGGAGTTCATGCCGATGCACATCATGAGGTCCTGCGTGGGGGCGTCGTCGCGCGTGAGGTAGTGGAAGTCGTTGGTGGCGATGACCTTGAGGTCGAGCGAATGGGCAAGCTCCACCAGCTGCTCGTCGAGCTGGCGGTCGGTCATGCCATTCTCGAACGTGAGGCCGTGGTCCTGAATCTCGATGTAGAAGTCGCCGGGGGCAAAGATCTCCTTGAAGGTACGCGCCCACTTGAGCGCCTCATCGGGCTGCCCGCGCAGGATCGAGCGCGGGATGATGCCAGAGACGCAGGCGGCCGTGCCGATGACGCCCTCGGAGTGCTTCTTGAGCATCTCGAGGGTGGTGCGCGGCTTGTAGTAGAAACCGCGGACGGCGGCGTCGCTCATCATCTGCATGAGGTTGACGTAGCCCACCTGGTTCTTGGCGAGCAGGATCATGTGGTAGAGCTCGGGCTTGTGGTCGCGCGAGAGGGAGTCGTCGGGCGTGAAGTAGGCCTCGCAGCCAAAGATGGGCTTCACAAGCGGGCGCGGCTTGACCTCGTCGAGGTCGCGGCCGGCCTCGTGGGCCTCGACGTCGAGCCTCCACTGGGCGTGGGCCTCGGGTTCCTCCTCGGCATTGGGCTCCACGATCTCGCGGCCCTTGGCGTAGTTGTCCTTGTCGTGGAACCACTGCTGCCAGTCAGGCTGCTGGTGGTTGTACTTGGCCGTCTCGAGGTCGAGGTCTGGCACGCCGTACATGTAGCCGTGGTCCGTGATGGCCACGGCGGGCATCTTGAGGTCGACGGCTCGCTTCACCATGTCCGAGATGCGTGTTGCCCCGTCGAGCATCGAGTAGTCCGTGTGGTTGTGCAGGTGTACGAAGGCCATGTGGCGAGACTCCCCCATCCGATGTGTGCCAGATGAGGATAGCGCGCACACCGGACATTATGGTGCGCGCCCGAGCGATTCCCGCGCACCCCCACGCCCTGTTCGATTGGCGGCCAAGCGTCAATCGGCACAAAAAGGCCCGCCACCTGAGAAGGCGACGGGCCCGGCAAGCTCATACCGCTGCGCACCTACGCGGCGGCGGCAGCCTTATCGGCCTTGGCGGCCTTGTTGAAGTGCTTGTACACGAAGCTCGTGACGAGCGGCGTGAGGATGGCCGTCACGATGGCGCAGGCGGCAACCTGGGCGGTAGCCACGGCGAGGACGTCGCCGCCGTAGAGCGCCTCGTTGACGTTTGCCATGGCAGCGGGCGTGGCGACGTTGGCGCCGGCGCAGCTCGAGATGGCGGCGCCCGCGACGCCCGTGCCGCCCGTCAGGCGATCGACGAAGACGGCGGGGATCGCGAAGACCACCGAGCAGATGACGCCCAGCAGGATGCCCGGCAGGCCGCCGGCGACGAGCTGGCCAAACGTCATCGTGGTGCCCATCGAGAAGAACGTCAGCACGATGATGCCGGTGAGGGCGGGCGCCATCATGCGCTTGAAGCTCGGAAAGACGTTGCCCAGGATGATGCCCACGACGATGGGCAGGATGGCGCCCACGAGCGTCCAGCCGATCGGGGCCTGGCCGGCGGCGCCCAGCACGATCATCGTGACGGGCGGGCCCACGACGAGCGTCGTGATGGCCACGGCGCCACGCTCGACCTCGGTGCCCATCGTGCCCATGAGGCCCGCATACATGGCGTTGTTGGCGCCCGTGCAGGCAGCCAGGATCACCATCGCGGACAGGCCGAGGAAGTTGTCGCCGGTGAACAGCACGAGCAGCGCCACGGCGATAACGACGACCTGCTTCACGATGATGATAATCGCACCGCGTGCGGCGGCGGCAGGGGCGCTCTTGAACGAGATCGTAGTGCCCACGATGAGCAGGAA
>NZ_CEVYAT010000127.1:0-4761 GCF_982402205.1 Parolsenella sp.
GCTTACTTATTGTAGACGCAACCGCGTGACGGGGGCTTGGACGCGGGTTTGGGCGGGTCTTCTGAGGGGGCTAGATGCCTGGCACGACGTGGGGCCGACCGAGCTGCGAAGTTGACGCAAGCGCGTCGGTCTGCGCGTGCCCGTCTCGTCGCTGGGCGCCGCTCGCATAGGTAAAGCCCCTTCTGGCAGAACGGCTACTTTCAGGTTTGATTCAATCTGCTACCATGGAATCTCAAGGGGAGGGCGGAAGGGCCTTCCCGCTCATGTTCAAAGGAGCAGCATGAACACCAACGCCCTCATTCGCCGCGCCGGCGCGCTTGTCGCAACGCTCGCCCTGGCTCTCACGAGCACGCTGGGCCTTTCGGCCTGCGGTGGCCCCAAGCCCGAGGAAGTCATCAAGCAGCAGGTCAAGCTTGAGCTCGACACGATCAAGCAGGCCGATGCCGACACGATCAAGTCTGTCCTGGGCGAGGACGAGTGGAACAGCCTCTCCAGCAGCGGCATGGACGTCGAGCAGTTCTACAACGGCTGCGTGAAGCACTTCTCCTACGAGGACCCCACGGTCGAGGTCAACGGTGACAACGCCACCGTCACGATTCCGGTCACCAACGTCGACATCGCCCAGGTCTTCGAGACCTGGACCGCCGACGCCCTCAAGTACGCCAGCTCCGAGGAGGCCCAGGCCGACTACGCCGAGCTGGGCGAGGATGGCATTGCCGCCAAGCTCTTCGAGAAGCTCTACACCGCCCTTGGCGCCGACGACGCGCCCATCAAGACGGCCGACGTCCAGATTGACTTCACCAAGGACAGCGATGGCTCCTGGAACCCGTCCGACAGCGACCAGCTGGGCTCGCTGCTCTTTGCGGGCGTCGATCCCTCGACGATTGGGTAGCTAGGCACGAACCCTCTCGTATGTGCAGAACTCGAAGGCGATTCCCTCCGGCGTCTGGAGGGGGTCGCCTTCTTCGTTTGTGTTGACGGTCTTGGCGAGGCGCCACGTGGGGTCGTCGTCGAGGTTGGGGAAGAACGTGTCTGCCGGGCGCACGCAGTGGTTCTTGGTGACCTCGGCGCTGGCGCAGGCGCCAATGAGTGCCTGGTAAACCTGGCCGCCACCGATGACCCAGCACTGCTCGTCCGGTGCGAGGAGGTCAAGCGCCTCCTCGAGGGAGTGGGCCACCTCGGCGTCCTCGCGCTCAAAGCCCGCGTCGCGCGTCACCACGATGTTGCGGCGGTTCTTGAGGGGGCGGCCGCACGGGAAGCTCTCGAGGGTGCGCCTGCCCATGAGCACGGTGTTCCCCGAGGTTTTTGCCATGAAGTGGCGCATGTCGGCGCGGTTCTCGACCACCATGTCGCCGGCCGCGCCGATGCCCCAGTCGTCGCAGACGGCGACGATGGCGTGGAGGTTGGGCAGGGGAGTGGCGGGGATGCTCATGGTGGCTCCTGGGTTGTGGTGGCGCGTCGCGGGGTGCTCGCGTGCGACTAGACGGCGATGGGAATGTTCGTGACCTGCGGGCCGTGCTCGTAGTTCTCGACGATGAGGTCGCTCGTCGTGAAGTCGTAGAAGTTCGTGACCTCGGGATTGAGCATCACCGTGGGCGCCGGGTACTGCGGGCGCCCGATGAGCTCGCGGATGATGCCGACGTGGCGGTCGTAGATGTGGGCGTCGGCGATGACGTGGACGAGCTGTCCGGGAATCATGCCCACGGACTGCGCGACCATCATGAGCAGGATGGCGTACTGGCAGACGTTCCAGTTGTTGGCCGCGAGCACGTCCTGGCTGCGCTGGTTGAGGATCATGTTGAGGGTGGGCGCGGCATCGCCGGGGTGCATCGTGACGTTGTAGGTGCAGCTGTAGGCGCACGGGTAGAGGTTCATCTCAGAGAGGTCCGCGAAGACGTAGGTGTTGGTCATGATGCGGCGCGAGAAGGGCGTGAGCGTAAGGTCGCGCAGCACGCGGTCCATCTGGTCGAAGTCGCCGTCGGCGTAGTGGCTCTTCTGGCCAATCTGGTAGCCGTAGGCCTTGCCGATCGATCCCGTCTCGTCTGCCCACTCGTCCCAGATGTGGCTCTTGAGGTCGTGGATGTTGTTGGACTTCTTCTGGTAGATCCACAGCACCTCGTCCATGGCGCTCTTGAGCGCGGTGCGGCGTAGGGTGAGCGCGGGGAACTCCTCGCGCAGGTCGTAGCGGTTGACCACGCCAAACTGCTTGATGGTGTAGGCGGGCGTGCCGTCCTCCCAGTGGGGGCGCACCTTCTGGCCCTCGGTGGTGGTGCCGTTGTCGAGGATGTCGGTGCACATGGCACAGAAGATCTCGTCTGCCTTGCTCATGGTTCTCCTTGGGTTGCGGTGGCGCGGGTGCCGGTGCGGGCCTGGGACAAGGGACTGCGGGGGCATTGTCCCAGGTTACTTGCAGCTGGCCGAGTTGCCCAGGGCATGGGTGAGCTCGAGGGCTATGTCGGTGACCTCGGAGGCCTCGTCATCGAGGTTGGAGAGCTCGCGGGTCGTGTGGCCGCTGGGTCTCGTAACCATGTCGATGACCTGGGCAATCTTGTTCCAGCGGGTGAGGGCGTCGTCGCGGGCATCGGTGAGGTTTTCGATGATGTCTGCGGCCTTGGTACCGGTGACGCTGCTCTCTGCGGGTAGCTCTAGGGCCTCGATGGCTTCGCTGGCAGACGCGGCGGCGTCTGCCGCGGCCTGGAGCTCGGAGGCGCGCGTGGCGTCGTCGCCTGCCGCGGCCGCGGCGCGCAGGTGGCTCTTGACCTCGGCGGCCGAACTGGCGTCCCGGCTCGCGAGGGCCTTCACGTAGGTGGCCACCGCCTGCTGGGAGCCGGAGTAGTCAGAGGCGAAGACGTAGTCGGACACGGTGTACTCGATGCAGCTCAGGTACTGGTCGAGGGCGTTGTCTGCCGTGAGGCTCTGGCCAGACGAGATGTCGTGCTCGTCGTCGATGCCAAGGTCGTCGAGCAGGTCGTCGTAGTCATCGTCATCGAAGGAGTAGGTGTTGGGGTCTTCCCAATCGATGCTCGTGCCCACGACCTCGAGCACGTTGCACAGCGTGAGGGCGAGGGCCACGAGCACCATGAGCACGACGGCCACGATGACGTAGGCGGCAACGCCGCTCCTGTTGTCTTGCGAGGTGGTTGCACTGGCGCTCTCGAGGACGGGCTGCTTGTCCTCGTCCTTCTCGTGCTTATGGCTGTTGACGTCGGGCTGCGATGTGGGCTGCTGGGTGCTCATGTCTTCCTCCCGATGCTTGGGCGCGTGAGGTGTGTCCTAGTCGAGGTCCTCGAGCCTGCCGTGGCGCTCGTAGCGCGTGACGCGCGCAATTCTGTTGTCGTTGTCGACGAAGACAACGTGGGGCTTGGAGGTCTGGGCCTCCTCGGGGGTCATCTGCGCGTAGCACATGATGATGACCTTGTCGCCTGGCGTTACGAGGTGGGCGGCGGCGCCGTTGAGGCAGATGACGCCGCTGCCGGGCTCGCCTGCGATGACGTAGGTCTCGAGGCGGCTGCCGGAGTTGACGTCTGCCACCTGGACCTTCTCGTACTCGAGAATGCCAGCGGCGTCCATGAGCTGCTGGTCGATCGTGATCGAGCCGATGTAGTCGACCTCGGCCTGGGTGACCGTGGCGCGGTGAATCTTGCCCTTGAGCATGTTGAGGACCATGTGTCGCTGCTCCGTGTCTATGGTGTGCCCGCGGCCGTGAGCTGCGGGTGAGGCGTCTTTTGCAACTTCCTAGGGTACAACGCATGGCGCGGGGCGGAGGCGAACCAACGTGGATTTCACAAGGTTCGTCCCCGCCCCGGCGGTTTCGTTCGGATATACGAATGGGGGGCGTCGCTGGCGGCGGGAGCGCGCACGTTGCGGTCGGTTGATGATCCGCGGCGGTAACAACCGACCGTGCCGTGCGCACTTCCGGGTGGGCGAGGCGCATCGTGTCTAGGGCGATGCCGTCCCGTTCAAGGGCGAGCGGCTGGGCCTAGAGCGAGAGGAAGAGCTCGTGGACGCGCGGGTCGGCGTCGAGCTCGGGGTGAAAGGCGAGCGCGAGCTGGCTTGCCTGTCTCACGGCCACGATGCGCCCCTCGTGGGTAGCGAGCACGTCAACGTTCGCGCCGGCCTCCATCACGAAGGGGGCGCGGATGAAGGTCGCGGGCACCTCTCCCAGGCCTTTGAGCTGCAGGTTCGTGTGAAAACTGCCCAGCTGGCGGCCGTAGGCGTTGCGTTGCACGAGAACGTCGAGGGTCGCCAGGCGCGGCGTCCCCTTGTCATCGTGGGAGTCGAGGCGCCTGGCGAGCAGGATGAGGCCTGCGCAGGTGGCGAGAGTGGGCATCCCGGCCGCGATGCGCTCGCGCAGCGCCTCGAGCATGCCCAGCTCGGCCAGGAGCTTGCCCTGGGTGGTCGACTCTCCGCCGGGCAGCACCAGGCGGTCGAACGGCTGGTCGAGGTCCGCTGCCTGGCGCAGCTCGACAACCTTCTCGCCCAGCTCGGCAAGCTTGGCCTCGTGCTCGGCAAACGCGCCCTGGACGGCGAGGACGGCGGTAGTCACTAGCGACCACGCTCCTCCATGATGATGTCGATCTCGTCGGCGTTGATGCCCACCATGGCCTCGCCGAGGTTCTTGGAGAGCTCGGCGATGAGCTTGGCGTCGGTGTAGTTGGCGACGGCCTTGACGATGGCGGCGGCGCGCTTGGCGGGGTCGCCGCTCTTGAAGATGCCCGAGCCCACGAAGACGCCCTCGGCGCCGAGCTGCATCATGAGCGC
>NZ_CEVYAT010000128.1:0-4726 GCF_982402205.1 Parolsenella sp.
CCCCTGCGCGCGTTGAAGTCATTGCCGACGCCGCAGTAGATGGCATCGGCGCCCGCGGCGAGTGCCGCGCGGAACGGCTCGGGCCCACCCGCCGGCGCCAGCAGCTCCATCGTCATTGCAACCCCCATCTTTTCGCTCAATCTAACCCGATAACAATAGCGCAGCGGCGTCGCCATCTCCCGATTTCATGCCTTGTGAACATTCGCGCGCCCCAAACTGTCAGTGAAACCGGTTTCTGGTGCACCCGAGGGCGCGCCGCGGAGTCGCCAATAGACAGAATCGCTATTAGTGGATATCCGCAAATAGCCATTTGGACCTATGGGCACCCGGCTATGGCCTCATTCAGCTCCTCGAGGCCATCCGCTAATTTACCTCGCTGCACCAGAAACCGTTTACACTGACAAATTCAGTCTCGACAACCTGGGACGAGCTTTTTCGGAGCTCTACTTGCCTCTTAAGGAAGTCATCGCCGGGCCTCGAACGCCGGCCCATGGCCCTAAACAGCGAGTCGAGGAGCTTCGAGAACAGAATGGGATTCTTGAGGTCATCGATCCATACGTTGATGATGGTCCAACCCACGCCGATAAGGTCATTCTGGCGGCGATCGTCACGTGCGCTCTGCTCGATGGCGTGGTATTGAAGACCGTTGTACTCAAGTCCCACCTTAAGCTTGGGAATTGCCAGGTCAATGAAATACTCAGAGCCGGCAACAGCGACGCGGTAGTTCAGCGCCAGCCCCGAAAGCCCAATCCCGCCCAAACTGCGAGGCAAGCAGAGCAGAAGGGTCAGCACAGACTCCATAGGCGAATGCGAGCCATCAAGAATAGAGGTCAATGCTCGGCGCAGTTTGGGCGCCCCTCGCATGCTCGCAGGCGCATCGAGCATGCTGGCGATTCGTGAACGCGAGCAAACTGCCCTGTCGATGTTGGTAAAGCCCTCCCACGAGTCCTTGCTGGAATCGAGTAGGTACGTACCGCAAAGCTCGGTGGCAACGAGGGCAAGGTCAACGATGCCATAATCCCGGCGAGCAGCAAGCTGAGCAACAACCAATTCAGGTGACGAGATGAGTAGGTCGTCCTTGGCCCTGACAAGAGACGCTCGCGGAAGAGGGGCATCCCGGCGATGGCGTCTAACGCCCGGCTGCGCGAGCGTCGAAGTCCCCCACGGCGTCAGCACGTGCACGGGACGGGTGCGAACGCCAAGGCCAACGAGGAGATCGTCGAGCTCGGCGGCGTTGGGGGCGCGGCAGCCGTCGAGGCTCGACGTGCGCGGATGGTCCATCAGCTCGCCAACCAGCTTGCCGCTCGAGCGGATGGCCTCGAGGGCCGATATGTCACACAGGCAGATGCTCATGCGGCGAGCCTAGCGCACCGACACGACGACGAGTCCCAAAGCCCTCGAGAAACTCCCGGGGCGTCAGACACAAACCTTGCCAGAATCTAACAAAAATCGCGGCAACAAGTACACAAACGCGCCAGGCCACCCGCTGATAACTAGCATAGACCCAGCTCAACCACATGATGAAAAAGCCCCGCGGGCGCAGGCCCGCGGGGCTTCAAAAGGCTATCGAACGCGCTGTCTACGCGAGGCGCGCGAAGTGGCGCTTGCCCACCTGCAGCACGTTGCCCTTCACGAGCAGCGACGGGTCGACATTGTAGCTCTTGGCCTGCAGGGCCTCACCGTTGATGCGCACACCGCCGCCATCGATGTCGCGGCGCGCCTGGCCAGCGGAGCTCGAGAGGCCCGCGGCGACAAGGACGCGCGGCAGGTAGACCAGGCCATCGTCGCCGGCCTCGATCTCAACCGCAACATCCTCGATGTGCTCGGGCATCTCGCGGTTGGAGTGCACGCGCGTGAACTCGGCCGCGGCGGCCTCGCCGGCGCCGGCGCCGTGGTATAGGTCGCAGATGTTGGCCGCGAGCTGGCGCTTGAGCTCGTAGGGGTCAGCCGAGCCATCGGCGAGGGCGGCGTCGATCTTGTCGACCTCCTCGACCGAGAGGGTGCTGGCAAGGCGGAAGTACTTGCCGATCATCGTGTCGGGGATGCTCATGAGCTTGCCGTACATGTCGGCCGGCGCGTCGGTGAGGCCAACGTAGTTGCCGTAGCTCTTCGACATCTTGCGCACGCCGTCGGTGCCCTCGAGCAGCGGCATCGTGAGCGCAACCTGCGGCTCCATGCCCATCTTGTCCATAAGGTCGCGTCCGGCGAGCAGGTTGAACAGCTGGTCGGTGCCGCCCATCTCGACGTCGGCCTTGATCTCGACGGAGTCGAAGGCCTGCATCACGGGGTAGAGGAACTCGTGCAGGGCGATGGGCGTCTGGCTCTGGTAGCGCTTGGTGAAGTCGTCGCGCTCGAGGATGCGGGCAACGGTGAACTTGCTGCAGAGCTCGAGCAGACCCTTGAGGTCGAGCGAGAGGATCCAGTCGCCGTTGTGTACGATCTTGGTCTTCTCGGGGTCGAGGATCTTCATGGCCTGCGACACGTAGGTCTCGGCGTTGGCCTCGACCTGCTCCTGCGACAGCTGCGGGCGCGTGGAGTTCTTGCCCGACGGGTCGCCGATGAGCGCGGTACCGTTGCCGATGATGAGCGTGACCTGGTGGCCAAGGTCCTGGAACTGGCGCATCTTGCGCAGGGGCACGGCGTGGCCAAGGTGCAGGTCGGGGCTCGTGGGGTCAACGCCGAGCTTGATGTTGAGGGGCTGGCCCTTCTCGAGCTTCTTGCGCAGCTCCTGCTCGGGCACGATCTGGGCGGCGCCCGAGGCGATCACCTTCATCTGTTCGTCGACTGAAAGCACGGTTCCTCCAATGAGCACTAGCACCCTCGCCCACGGCTGGGCGGTGCTTGGTTAGCAAGTATCCCGCCTGTGCGGGAACAGCCCTTCAGTGTAGCGGAACAGGGCCGAAAGACCCACCGAGGATAGCGGCAGGGCCACAATCGCAAACGGCAGGACGTAGACGGCCTTGGCCTCCCACAGCAGGTAGCAGCCAAAGCCGGTGAAGAAGACGGCGGCAAGCAGCAGCACAGCCGCATTGCGCACTCCCCCGCGTCCCCAGAGGCGGCACGTCAGGACCACAGCGCCAAGGGCGGCGGCAAACGTCACCGTCTGATAGCCGTCGAGGACGTCGATCAGCACCGAGCTCGCGGCCCCCAGGGGCGTCGAAGTGTCGGCGGGGTTCACGCGCACGCCCGCGGCGTTGCCGCACATCGAGAGGTAGTAGAGCGACTGATAGGTGGGGTCGGCCCACTCGGTGGCGAGCTTCACGGCAAAGAAGCGCACCGCGTAACCGGGGTGCTTGGCAAAAGCCAGGACGTCGGCCGCGAGCTCGTGGGTCGCCACCTCGTTCTGGACGTCCGCGTTCTCGCCCGAGGCAAGCCACACGGCGTTGGAGTGGTTGGACCAGCCGCCGGGCGCGTACTCGTAAGGGCCGTCATCAACGCTCACGTAGAACTCACCTGCGCCCATGCGAAGGCCCAGCTCAAGATGGTTGAGCGTAGTGAGCGAGCCGCCAAACTCGTAGCCGCCCGAGGCAGCCGCCAGCGCGTCGAACGGCAGGCCCGACAGCGCGTGCGCCACCGCCACGACCGCGACGCAGCCCACAAGGCCCCAGCCCCGGCGGCGCACCAGGGCAAGGACAAACCACGCAAGAAGCGCGCCAATCGCGAACAGCACGAACGTCGCCTTGACGCACAGCGCCGCGGCAAGCGGCGCAAGCGACGCCGCGCACCATGCGGCCGCCTCGCGGCCGTCCGCGCTCATCGCGCGCGCCTGCAGGGCAAGAAACGCCAGCGCAAGGCCGCAGCCCATCGCGTTGCCGTAGAGAAACGTCGACAGCAGGTACATCGGGGCGCACAGGACCACGAGCACCCAGGCCACGCGCTGGACGCGCGCATCCCGGCAGCACA
Organism: Parolsenella sp.; assembly: GCF_982402205.1. Lineage (NCBI taxonomy): Bacteria > Bacillati > Actinomycetota > Coriobacteriia > Coriobacteriales > Atopobiaceae > Parolsenella > Parolsenella sp. The sequence continues at coordinate 3,904 of NZ_CEVYAT010000128.1, forward strand.
GGCGCGCGAGATCGAGCAGCGCCCACACGCCCAGGGAGGTCGCCGCGGCAGAGATCAGCTGGTAGACCATGAACGACGCATCGCCAAAGACGAGGCGCAGGCCATACATCATCCAAAACAGGGTCGCCTGGAACGGATAGCACGAGAAGTAGAGGCGCGCATCGTAGAACAGCGTGCGATAGGGGCCGCGGAAGATCGACGGGATGCCGCCGTCGACCGCGGCGTGCACGAAGTCGGAGACCATCCAGGAGTCGCCCCAGTAGGTGTCGCGCGCCTGCAGGGCGAGGATGATGACGACCTGCACCACGAACGTCCCCGCCACGAGGGCACGGCGGGCGCGGGGGCCGTCGAGTGCGCGTCCGCGACCCCACGCTAGGCGGCACAGCGCCACCACGAACAGCGCCCAGACGAGGCCGGGCCCCAGGTTCGCCACCCCGCCCGGCGCCACCCAGGTGCGGATCGACATGCTCTGAGTGAGGTTGCCGTCGTCGGCGCCCACCATGAGCCATACGGTCGAGAAGGCCACGACGGCAAGCACTATGCCGAGCGTCACGGCCGTGAGCCCCAGGCCCAGGGCCGCGAGCACGTCGCCCGCGCGGCCCATGCGGCCCTCGCCGTCGCCGGGGAGCTCGCCGCCGGCACCCAGGCCGGCGCGCCCGTCGCGCGGATGCACCACAAGGCCCGCGGGCCCGTCCTGCTCGCCCGCGCCCCTCTCGCCCACGTTCTGCTCGACACGCGGGTGCGCCACCCAGCCCGCGGCGGGGCGCTCCCGCAGCGAGGGGGTAGCATGCCGCAACGTCGCGACGCCCGCGCTACGACGCAT
>NZ_CEVYAT010000129.1:0-4668 GCF_982402205.1 Parolsenella sp.
TCCTCGCGCTGCTGCAGCGCGAGGATGGCGTCGAAGTTGGCCTCGACCTCGCGGCGGTGGCCAAGCTCCTGGGTGAGCTCGCCCGCCTGCCGCTCGAGTGCCTCGAGCTCGAAGCGCGCCGCCTGGTGGGCGCGTCTGGCCTCGGCGAGCTCGCGCACGGCGGCCACGCCTCCCGCGACCTGCTCGCCGCCCGCCTGTGCGTAGGCGCGGGCGCGGTCGATGAGCGTGGGCGCACCGGGGTCATTCTCGCCGTGGCCGGCGTCCCCGGCCTGCTCGCCGGCGTCGCTCTCGTCGCGTTCGGCGTCCTCGGCCTGAGCGGCGGCGCCGGCCTCGGCGGGCTCGCTAACGTCAGCGCTGGCCTCGGCGTTTTCCATAGCGTCCCCATCTGCCCTCGAAGCCGCGGCGCCGCATGCCCCGGCGTCTGCCTCGACATTCTCGGCCTCGTCGCCATTGGGGGCGTCTGCTGCCTCCGCGAACTCCGAGGTCGCGTCCACTGCCATCTCGGTTGCCTCGACGTCTCCCTGATCGCGGGCCTCGTCGTCGCTGCCCTGCTCGCTCTCGATGGCCTGCTTGTGCCGCGTCTCTTCCTCGTCTGCCATCGCTTGCTCCCTTGCTCGCTGCGTTTGCATCCATTGTTGCGTATCGTGCGGACACTAAGGCCGACCACGCCGAGAATCCCTCGATGTGAGACAATTCGGGAACTTGGCCGCCTGGCGGCCATGGCCGTCCGGGCACCCCGGCCGGCCACCCTGCAGGGCCGCCCCGCGCGGCCACCATGAACAAGAGGGGCACCACGCATGACGCACACGCACGAGCCGCGCGAGGCCAACTGGCCCGAGGGGCGCGACCTTCCCGATAACCTGTTCCGCTTCGACATCACCGCCGAGGACCCCAAGACGCACGCGCGCTGCGGCGTCTTCCACACGGCCCACGGCGACGTCCCCACGCCCATCTTCATGCCCGTGGGCACCAAGGCCACGGTCAAGGGCCTCATGCCCCAGCAGGTCGAGGACCTGGGGGCCAAGATCATCCTCAACAACACCTACCACCTCGCCATGCGCCCGGGCGCAGACCTCGTGGCCGAGATGGGCGGCGTGCACGAGTTCATGCGCTGGGACAAGCCCATCCTCACCGACTCGGGCGGCTTCCAGGTCTTCTCGCACAACGAGTTCATGAAGCTCACCAACGAGGGCGTGAGCTTCCGCGCGGTCGAGTACGACGGAGCGCGCATCCACTGGACGCCTGAGGACAACATGGCCATTGCCGAGAAGCTTGGCAGCGACATCTGCATGCAGCTCGACCAGTGCCCGGGCTACCCCGCCACGCGCGCCTACGTCGAGCGCGCCGTTGAGCTGTCGAGCATGTGGGGCGAGCGCTGCTGGCGCGCCCACACTCGCCCCGACCAGGCACTCTTTGGCATCGTCCAGGGTGGCATGCACATGGACCTGCGCCTGCGCAGCCTCGCGCACCTCGAGGAGTGCGGCGACTTCCCGGGCTACGGCATTGGCGGCTACTCGGTGGGCGAGGACCACGAGACGATGTTCGAGACCCTCGAGCCGCTCGTCTCCGACCACATGCCCAGGCACAAGCCGCGCTACCTCATGGGCGTGGGCAATCCCACGACGCTCGTGCGCGCCGTGGCCGCTGGTGTCGACATGTTCGACTGCGTGCTGCCCACCCGCACGGCCCGCGTGGGCACGGCCTTCTCGAGCGAGGGGCGTCTCAACCTCAAGAACGCCCGCTTTAAGCACGACCACGGCGTGCTCGACGAGGGCTGCGACTGCCCGGCCTGCGCGGGCGGCTTCTCGCGCGCCTACATCCATCACCTCGTGCGCCAGCACGAGATGCTCGGCGGCATCCTGCTGTCGCAGCACAACATCCGCTACCTGCTGCGCCTGATGGGGCGCGTACGCGCCTCGATCGCCGAGGGCACCTACGCCGAGTTCTACCGCGACTGGATGAACTCGCCCGCGTCGAACGACTTCTAGGCCTCCCACCTGCGCCTTTCTTGACTCCCATACACATCCGTGCCGAGATGCGCCGCCGCTGGCGCACCTCGGCAGGGCAAGCATCCCGCGCGCCCGCGTGAGCCCCGTGCCCACGCGGGCGCCCCCCCGTTTGGGGCCCGGGCCGCGCCGGGCCGGCTTGCCTGGCGCGGCTTGCAGCGTACGTCCAGCTCATTAGGTACAATTGATGGGTTAAACGACGAGTGCGCGCGTCGCCCAGCGCGGCGGCCCCGCGCAAAGGGGGACCCATGCTCCACAAGAAGGACAAGAAGGCCGACGAGCCCACGCTCGCCGCCGAGAACGCACCTGCCAATGACGCCGCCGAGAAGGGCGGCGATCCTGCCGAGAAGGACGACCGCAAGGCCCGCGAGGCCAAGCCGCTGTCGCGCACGACCATCGAGGGCCGCCGCCACGTTGGCGTGGGCGTCCTCGTGCTCCTGCTCGCGGCCGCCTCGATCGTGGCGATGATCCTGCCCGCCTGGGGCATCCCCCTGGGCTGCGATCTGGGCGGCGCCAACGCCGTGACACTCACAGCCTCCGACCTTGGCGACGCCTCGATCGACGACGTCCTCGCCAAGCTCAAGATCCGCGCGGGCGCCCTCGATCAGCACGACGTGCAGCTCTCCAAGAGCGGCGACGACGCGATTGAGCTGCGCGTGCCCAAGGGCTATGACGCCAACGCCGTGGCCGATGCCCTCACGCGCACGGGCCACCTCGAGCTCGCGCGCCTCGACACCGTCTCCGACGCCGACGCCCTCCAGAAGATCCAGAACAACGCCAAGAACGTGACGCTCGAGCCGGGCACCTACGACGCCTTCGCCACCTCGGACAATGTGCGTGACGCCTCCGTCACCGCCCAGTCCTACTATGGCATGACCTACTACGCCGTGACCCTCACCCTCGATTCCGACGGTACGAGCGCCCTTGCGAGCGTCACCGACGAGCTGTCGGGCTCCTCGGGCCGGATCGCCGTGATCGTCGACGGCACGATTGTGGCCACGCCCTCGGTCTCCAGCAAGATTGAGAACGGCAAGATGAACGTCGCCGGCGGCTTCACCGAGGACCAGGCCTACGCCTACGCCGCGGCCTTCAAGTCCGGTGAGCTTCCCTGCACCCTCTCCCAGACCGAGCCCGCCGAGGTAGAGGGCCTTGTGGGCGGCGACGCCGTCGAGTCCGTCATTCTGCTCTGGGGTGCCGTTCTGGTGGCCGCCGTGATCGCCTGGGCCTGCGCGCTGCGTCCCTGCAGGCGCGCCGCCCGCGTGGTCTGCGAGCTGCCCGTGATCGCAACGATCGTCTCGCTTGGCATCCTCACGATTGCCGCCCGCTTTGACCTCGTGGTCCTGGGCCGCGCCGAAATCGCCGGCATCGCCGCCATGGAGGTCGCCGACATCATCGTCGCCTTCCTTCTCGGCCGCGCCTACGTGCAGGGCCGCGCCCAGGGCCTCTCGGTGCGCAAGTCCTGCCAGCAGGCCGAGCAGCTCGTGCTGCGCCGCTCGCTGGTGGTCGCGACCGCCGTTATCGTCGTCTACATCGGCCTGGCCGTCCTCAGGGACGGCTTTGCCCGCGAGCTCGCCTGCGCCGTGTGCTGCGGCGCCGCGGGCATGCTCGTGACCTACGGCCTCTACGGATCGGCGTCACTCGCCATCGCCACGGCCGTCGACGCCGAGCAGACCGCCGACGAGCAGGCCAGCGCCACCGCGGCCAAGGACGGGGAGTAGCCCCATGTCCGGCCTGCGAGAGAGCGGCCGCTGGCACGTTCTGCCCCAAGACATAGCCGCCGAGCACGAGGTCCGCGCGGCAACGGGCGTCACGCCACTCGCCGCGCGCGTCATGGTGGCCCGAGGCATCCGCGACGCCGCCGCGGCCAAGCTCTTCCTCACCCCCTCGCTCGAGCGCGACTGGCTCGACCCGCGCGAGCTGCCCGGCCTCGTTGCCGCGGCCGACCGCGTGGAGCGCGCCGTGAGGGCGGGCGAGGTCATCGCCGTCTTTGGCGACTTCGACGTCGACGGCATGAGCTCAACGTGCCTGCTTACCCTGGGCCTGCGCGACCTGGGTGCCGAGGTGCACCCCTACATCCCGCGCCGCTTTGGCGAGGGCTACGGCCTGTCCGCCGAGGCGCTCGGGCGCGTCGTCGAGGGCTGCCACCCCGACCTCATCATCACGGTCGACAACGGCATCGCCGCCGCGGCCGAGGTCGAGATGGTGCGAGAGCAGGGCATCGACGTCGTCGTGACCGACCACCACGAGCCGGCTGACCTCGTGCCCACGGGCGTGCCGGTGTGCGACCCCAAGCTCGACCACGACTGCCCCAGCTGCGACCTTGCCGGCGCTGGCGTGGCCCTCAAGCTCGTGCAGGAGCTGGGTCGCCGCGCCGGGCGCCCCAACCTGTGGCGCGAGTACACCGACGTCGCCACTCTGGGCACCATTTCGGACATGATGAACCTCACGCGCGAGAACCGCGCGCTGGTGGCAGACGGCATCGAGCGCATGCGCCACACGACGCGCCCGGGCCTCGTGGCGCTCGCCGCCGCGGCCAACTGCGACCTGTCGGCCATCGAGGCCGACGGCCTGCCGTTCTCGCTCGTGCCGCGCCTCAACGCCGCCGGCCGCATGGGCGACGTCGATGTGGCCTTCAACCTGCTCATCTCGAACGACGCTGAGG
>NZ_CEVYAT010000130.1:0-4635 GCF_982402205.1 Parolsenella sp.
TGCTTGGCCATCTTCTCCTTCTCGGTGGTGGAGATGAAGAGAGACGAGGTGTGGCCGTAGCCGCCGTCGGCGACGAGACGCTCGGCCTTGGCGATGGCCTCGTCGAAGGTCTGGGCCTTGTAGATGCCCAGGACCGGGCTCAGCTTCTCGTGGGCCATCTCCTCGGACGGCTCGACGCTCGTGACCTCGCCGATGAGGATCTTGGTCTTCTCGGGCACCTCGACGCCGGCCATCTGGGCGATGGTGTGGGCGCTCTGACCCACGATCTTGGCGTTGACCGAGCCGTTGATGATGACGGTCTTGCGGACCTTGTCGAGCTCGGCGCCCTTGAGGAAGTAGCAGCCGCGAGCCTTGAACTCGGCCTTGACCTCGTCGTAGATGTCGGCGAGGACGGTCACGGACTGCTCGGAGGCGCAGATCATGCCGTTGTCGAAGGTCTTGGAGTGGATGATCGAGTTGACCGCGAGCTTGACGTCTGCGGTGGAGTCGATGATCGCGGGCGTGTTGCCGGGACCAACGCCCAGGGCGGGCTTGCCCGAGGAGTAGGCGGCCTGGACCATGCCCGGGCCGCCGGTGGCCAGGATGATGTCGGCCGAGCGCATGAGCTCGTTGGTGAGCTCGAGCGACGGCTGGGCAATCCAGTCGATGATGCCCTCGGGGGCGCCAGCGGCCACCGCGGCGTCGCGCACGATGCGGGCGGCCTCGATGGTGCAGGCCTTGGCACGGGGGTGCGGGCTGATGATGATGGCGTTGCGGGTCTTCAGGCAGATGAGGGTCTTGAAGATGGCCGTGGAGGTGGGGTTGGTCGTGGGGATGACCGCGGCGACGATGCCGATGGGCTCGGCGATGCGCTTGTAGCCAAACGAGGGGTCGTCTTCGATGACGCCGCAGGTCTTCATGTCCTTGTACTTGTTGTAGATGTACTCGGCGGCGTAGTGGTTCTTGATGACCTTGTCCTCCACGATGCCCATGCCGGTCTCCTCGACCGCCATCTTGGCAAGCGGGATGCGGGCCTTGTTGGCCGCGATGGCCGCCGCGTGGAAGATCTTGTCAACCTGCTCCTGGGAGAACGTGGCGAACTCCGCCTGGGCCTTGCGCATCTGTGCGATGCGAGAGGTGAGGGCATCGAGACTATCGATGGCCTTCTCCGCCTTTGCCATAGCTACCTCCAGATTGCTTCGTGGGAGGGGGTGCCTCCCCGTCTGACGGATGGTCAGCTCCCCCGTTGGGAGAAGTTGACCAGTGGCCTTTGGACATGCATAAAAGCAAAAGGCTCCGAACAGCTCCCATGATACCTAACGAATGGGGTCAATGGGTGCGCAAAGGGGCGAGCGGTGGCCATCTACCTGCGGTTGAATAGCGGCTTGTGGTCATTTATGGGGGGAGTTGGGATGCCTGGTTGACCAGCGTTTTATGGGCAACGCAGGTATGGAATGCATAATGTTTGTTATGTATTGCATACGACGTGAATCATGGCGGCAATTTAGCGCTGTATAGGCGCCACGCGGCAAAAAGCGAAATTGCATACAGGCGTAAGCCACAGGTTAAAACCAGTCGCTGGCCATAAACCTGCCGAGCGGTATGGAGGGATACCACTCGCGGGTCATTTTCGACCGTCCGCCCCTGTGGAGAGCATCTGCCCATCCGCGAGCGGCAGACGGCGGTGACAGTTTGACCCCGTCCCCAAGTGTCACCGTGACAGCTGGGGACGGGGTCGTTTTGTCACCGTTCGAAGATGAAGTGGGCAACAATGCAGGTGAGCCCTGGTAGGGCGAAGACGATTCCTCCAAGTAAGGTGAGTGCGGGCCCACCCGTCAAGGAGACATCGGTGAACCCCAAGAGGAAGGGACCGGCAGCCTGGCGTGCGACGACGCAGACAATGGACAGGCCAGTCAGAACGAAGAGCGAGACGAGAATAGCGCGACGGTCGCAACCAACGGCCACGGCAACCGCATAGCCGATGAACAGCCACATAAGCGGGCGAGACAGGATGATCGCGGCTAAGGTCACACCATCGATTCCCATGATGGTGCTTGGGGTGCCACTGACAAGGCAATACGCCTCCACAAGCGCATAGCCCCAGACCGGCCCCGTCGAAGAGGGCAGCCGCAACCATATGACTGCCGATAGCACCGCAAGGACAAGCAGAATAGCTACGGTCCCTGTCCTTCTCATGGCACTAGGCTCCTTCGCTAAATGGCACACGACCTTTTGGGCGAGAAAGCACTTCGTTTCATAATGACCTCACAATCTAATTTCGAGTCCTTTAATTAACCACAACTCCTATCTACCGAAAAAGAGGTTGGCTCGCACGAGGACACCCGCCGAGCGGCATTTATATTCCGGTCAGCGCCACTAAAGACATTTTTAATTCCCGGTTTACTTCCTGAACCAAATTCCAAAGCACCCGCAATGCTCAAATCGGCCACAAACCGCTGGATTATTTGACGCTGTTGAGCCGGCCGGCAATTCAAAGACTGCAAAACGGTCCCTTCCCTAACTGACGAACTATGACAGTTAGGGAAGGGACCGTTTGTCACCGTGCAAGGACGCGCTCGAGGCGCAAGACCTCGTCGCGGGCGTCGCCGGCCGCGCGGCGCGCGTCATAGCGCATCCACGCGCCACTCGCGAGCAGCACGTCCACGAGGGGACCAAAGCCACCGCGCAGCGTGCACGAGGCCTCGTGGTAGCTGGCATCGCCCGTGAGTCCCGGATAGCGCACGGCCTCAACGGCCGGATGGCACGCGAGGTAGCTCGCCACGACCAGCGCTTTGTCCGAGACGCGTCGCCATGCGGAGGCGTCCATGCCCACCTGCATCTCGAGAAGATCGGACAGGCAGGGGCCTCCCCCGCCGCACGGCGAGAGAGGCCCCCAAAAGATGTTCTCGTTGGCAGTCACGACGCGAGACTAACTGCGACGCTCGGCGATCTCCGCGGAGACCTCGGAGATGAACTCGTCGAGGCTCTTCTGGACCGTCTCGTTGGAGCGGTCGCGCACGGAGATGTTGCCGGCCTCGACCTCCTTCTCGCCCAGGATGAGCATGTAGGGCACGCGGTCGATGGAGCGGGCCTCGCGGATCTTGTAGCCAATCTTCTCGTCACGGTCGTCGCAGACGGCGCGGATGCCGGCCTCCTCGAGCTTGGCGGCAACCTCGTCGGCGTAGGCGCGGCTCTTCTCGGACACGGGAAGGACCTTGACCTGGACGGGGGCGAGCCACGTCGGGAACTTGCCGGCGTAGTGCTCGATGAGGATGCCGATGAAGCGCTCGATGGAGCCGAAGCAGACGCGGTGAAGCATGATGGGGCGCTTCTTGGAGCCGTCGGCGTCGGTGTACTCGAGGTCGAAGTTGAGCGGCATCTGGAAGTCGAGCTGGACCGTGCCGCACTGCCAAGTGCGGCCGAGCGAGTCCTCGAGGTGGAAGTCGATCTTGGGGCCATAGAAGGCGCCGTCGCCCTCGTTGACCTCGTAGTCCATACCAAGCTCGTTGAGGGCGGTCTAGAGGCCCTCCTCCGCGCGCTCCCAGTCCTCGTCAGAGCCCATGGAGTCCTCGGGGCGCGTGGAGAGCTCGACGTGGTACTTGAAGCCGAACTTCTGGTACACGGAGTCGATGAGGTTCACGACGCCCACGATCTCGTCGGTGAGCTGGTCGGGGCGCACGAACAGGTGGGCGTCGTCCTGGTTGAAGCAGCGGACGCGGAACAGGCCGTGCAGGGCGCCGCGCAGCTCGTGACGGTGCACGAGGCCGATCTCGCCGGCGCGGATGGGCAGCTCGCGGTAGGAGTGCGGCTTGGAGGCGTAGACGAGCACGCCGCCCGGGCAGTTCATGGGCTTGATGCAATACTCCTCGTCATCGATGACGGTGGAGTACATGTTGTCCTTGTAGTGGTCCCAGTGGCCGGAGGTCTTCCACAGCTGCTTGTTCATGATCATCGGCGTGGAGATCTCGACGTAGCCGGCCTTGTGGTGAATCTCGCGCCAGTAGTCGAGCAGGGCGTTCTTGAGGACCATGCCATTGGGCAGGAAGAACGGGAAGCCGGGGGCCTCGTCGCGCATCATGAACAGATCCATCTCGCGGCCGATCTTGCGGTGGTCGCGCTTCTTGGCCTCCTCGAGCAGGCGCAGGTGCTCGTCGAGCTCCTCCTTGGTGGCAAAGGCGACGCCGTTGATGCGCGTGAGCATCTTGTTGTTCTTGTCGTCCTTCCAGTAGGCGCCCGAGACGGCCGTGAGCTTGAAGGCCTTGACCGCCTTGGTGTAGCAGACGTGCGGGCCCACGCACATGTCGATGTAGTCGCCCTGCTGGTAGAAGGTGATGCGGGCGTCCTCGGGAAGGTCGCCGATGTGCTCGACCTTGTACTTCTCGCCGCGCTCCTCCATGAGCTTGATGGCCTCGGCACGCGGAAGCTCGAAGACGGAGAACTTGAGGTTCTCCTTGCAGATCTTCTTCATCTCGGCCTCGATGGCGGGCAGGTCGTCCTCGCCGATCTTCTTGTCGCCAAGGTCGACGTCGTAGTAGAAGCCCTTCTCGGTGGCGGGGCCGTAGGCAAAGTCGGCCTCGGGGTACAGGCGCTTGATGGCCTGGGCCAAGATGTGGGCGGCGCTGTGGCGCACGACGTGGGTGACCTCGTCTGCGGGAC
>NZ_CEVYAT010000131.1:0-4609 GCF_982402205.1 Parolsenella sp.
GTTCAGGTCAAGGTCATGGAGATTGACCTCGATCGTCGCCGCATCTCCCTGTCCATGAAGGCTGCCGCCGAGACCCTCGGCTTCGAGGTTGCCGTCGAGCCCATGGACAAGCCCGAGGAGGAGGCCGCTGACGCCGAGTAGCGCTCAGCCCTCACATCTCTCGCATGTCGAGCGGGGTCGCCTTCGGGCGGCCCCGCTTTTTGTTTGCGTGGAAGGTGGGACACCCCCTCCGTCCCATCTCCCACGCCCGCACGTACGCGCATCGAACCTGTTGTCCCGCTTTTGTTACGCGCGGGCGCGGCTTTGGTATGCGTCCGGCAGGCTGGGTAGAATAGGTTCTCGAAAAGACGAATGGGGGAGATATGCCAAAGGGCGACTTCAAACGTAAGATGGACGACTCGCAGCGAAGGATGGTCGAGTGGGCGCGTGGCCGCAACGGCGCCGACGAGCTCTCGAGCGCCTGCACCAACGTCGCGGTGCTGCTCGTCATCATCGACCTGTTCGCGCACACGACGGTGCTGTCGGTGGTCGCCCTCGTGCTGCTTGGCTACTCGTGGTTCCGCATCACCTCCAAGGACGTCATGGCCCGCGCCCGCGAGAACTCCCGCGCCATAAGCGCGACTGGTCCCGTGGTCACCTTCATCGCCAACCCCGTGGCCTTCGCGCGCGAGGCCAAGGCCTACGTGCACCTCACCTGTCCCAGCTGTGGCCAGCGCGTTCGCATCCCGCGCGGCAAGGGCAAGGTGCGCATCACCTGCCCCAAGTGCCACACCCGCTTTGATGGAAAGGCGTAAGGCACATGCACACGACGTTTCTGGCCGGTGGCATCGCGTCGGGCAAGTCGACCGTCGCGCGCCTGCTGCACGAGCGCGGCGCCTGGCTGTGTGACCTCGATCAGGTCTCACGCGAGGTGCTCGAGGCAAACAGTCCCTGGTACGAGGGTCCCAACCCCGTGCTCGAGCAGATCGCCGACGAGTTTGGCCGCGATTTGCTCGACCCCGAAAGCGGCGAGCTCGACCGCCTGAGCCTCGCCATGCGCGCGTTTGCCTCGCCCGAGGCCACGGAACGCCTCGAGGCCATCGAGATGCCCGCCATCAAGGAGCGCCTGGCCACCATCCTCACCAACAGCTGCTGTGCGGCGACCGAGCCTGCGCTCACGGTGGTGGAGGTGCCGCTGCTCGACCGCATCGAGGACCTGCTGCCGCTCGCCGACGACGTCCTGGTCGTCACCGCCCCGCTGGCCCTGCGCCGCGAGCGCGCCCAAGGCCGCGGCATGGACGCGGCCGACTTCGACCAGCGCGTGCTCCACCAGCCCAGCGACGACTACCTGCGCGCGCATGCCACCCACGTCATCGACAACAGCGGCGACGAGGCGGCCCTGGCGCGCGCAGTCGACGAATGGTGGCACGAGGTGATGGGAGGCTCCGATGCCACAGACTAGCCCCGCAGCCCAGCCGGAGGTCCAGCTCGCGGGCCACGTCGGCGCCGAGCTGCGCCGCTTTGGCGTCGAGGGCAAGGGCGTGCCGCTCAAGGTCGTCTCGCCCTACGAGCCTGCCGGCGACCAGCCCCAGGCGATTCAAAAGCTCGCACGCGGCATCAACGAGGGCCTGCGCTACCAGACCCTCATGGGCGTCACGGGCTCGGGCAAGACCTACACCATGGCCAAGACCGTCGAGGCCGTGAACAAGCCCACGCTCATCATGGAACCCAACAAGACGCTCGCGGCCCAGGTCGCGAGCGAGATGCGCGAGATGTTCCCCAACAACGCGGTGGTCTACTTCGTCAGCTACTACGACTACTACCAGCCCGAGGCCTACGTCCCGCAGTCGGACACCTACATTGAGAAGGATTCCTCGGTGAACGAGGAGGTCGAGAAGCTGCGCCACCAGGCCACGGCGAGCCTGCTGTCGCGCCGCGACGTCATTTGCGTGGCGTCCGTGAGCTGCATCTACGGCATCGGCAGCCCCGAGGACTACGCGGGCCTTGCCCCCAACGTGAGCAAGGAGGAGCCACTCGAGCGCGACGACCTCATCCACGCACTCATCGACATCCAGTACGACCGCAACGACATCGACCTCGCCCGCGGGTGCTTTCGCGTGCGCGGTGAGCGCGTCGACGTCTTTCCGCCGTACGCCGAGCATCCCCTGCGCATCGAGTTCTTTGGCGACGAAGTCGAGCTCATCGCAGAGATCAACGAGGTCACGGGCGAGATTCTGCGCGAGTTCGACGCCGTGCCCATCTGGCCGGCGAGCCACTACGTCACCGAGCGCCCCAAGATCAACCACGCGCTCGACACGATCAACGAGGAGCTCACCGAGCGCCTGGCGCAGCTCAAGGCCTCCGACAAGCTGCTCGAGGCGCAGCGCCTGCGCGAGCGCACGGCCTACGACCTCGAGATGCTCGAGACGATGGGCTTCTGCAACGGCATCGAGAACTACTCGCGCCACCTCGACGGACGCAAGCCCGGCGAGCCGCCCTACACGCTCATTGACTACTTCCCCAAGGACATGCTCTGCATCATCGATGAGTCCCACGTCACGGTGCCGCAGATCCGCGGCATGCACGAGGGAGACCGCTCGCGCAAGATCACCCTGGTGGAGCACGGCTTTCGCCTGCCCAGCGCGCTGGACAACCGACCCCTGCGCTTCGACGAGTTCGAGGCGCGCGTTCCGCAGTTCCTCTACGTGTCGGCCACGCCCGGCGACTACGAGGAGCAGGTGAGCCAGCAGACGGTCGAGCAGATCATTCGCCCCACGGGCCTGCTCGACCCCAAGATCGACGTGCGCCCCGTGCGCGGCCAGATCGACGACCTCACTTCCGAGATTCGCGAGCGCGTGGCGCGCCACGAGCGCGTGCTGGTGACGACGCTCACCAAGCGCATGGCCGAGGACCTCACCGACCACCTGCTCGACGAGGGGCTCAAGGCCAACTACATGCACTCTGACACGGCGACGCTCGACCGCGTGGACATCATCCGCGACCTGCGCACGGGCAAGATCGACGTGCTGGTGGGCATCAACCTGCTGCGCGAGGGCCTCGACATCCCCGAGGTGTCGCTCGTGGCGATTCTTGACGCCGACAAGGAGGGCTTCCTGCGCAATCGCCGCTCGCTCATCCAGACGATGGGCCGCGCGGCGCGAAACGCCCACGGCGAGGTCATCATGTACGCCGACGTCGTGACCGACTCGATGCGCGTCGCTATCGACGAGACGCGGCGTCGCCGCAGCGTGCAGGAGGCCTACAACGCCGAGCACGGCATCGTGCCCAAGACGGTGAGCAAGTCGATCGCCGACATCTCGAGCTTCATCGAGGAGGCGGAGGACACGCTTGGCGACAAGACGCGCGACCGCCACGGAACGGGCAGCCACGGCGTGTTCGAGAGCCTGGTCAACGTCGAGCAGGACGCGCGTGCTCGCAGCGAGGCCACGGCCAAGTCCGTGGCGGCCGAGCTTGCCAAGAAGCTGCCGCGCGAGGAGCTCACGAGGCTCATGGAGACCCTCGAGGCCGACATGGCCGCGGCGAGCGAGGCGATGGACTTCGAGCGTGCTGCCGAGCTCCGCGACCAGCTGGTCGAGCTGAGGAGCAAGGTCGAGGGCACGACGGAGGACGAGGTTATGGCCAGGCTCAAGGCGGGTGCTCGCAAGGGAAGCGCGCACGCCACGAGGCGTCGCTATCACCCGAGGAAGAAGTAGCGGATGCGCGTCCGTGGCGGCCGGCTGCGACGCACGGCCACGGACGGGCGCGACCAGACGATGACACGGCCGCCGCGCGAGGCGTGGCGGCGGAGAGGGAGCGGACATGGGATTTGTGGGCAAGTGGCTGGTTGGCGCCATCGCCGTGGGCGTGGCCGTCTGGCTCGTGCCGGGCATCGACGTCGTGGGCGGCACGATGGGCGCGGCGGCGTTCACGGCACTGTTCCTCGCCATCGTGAACGCGGTGGTAAAGCCGGTGCTGCAGGTGCTGGGCCTGCCCATCACGGTGCTGTCGCTGGGACTGTTCCTGCTGGTGATTAATGCGTTCATGCTCGAGCTCGCGAGCTACCTGTCTCGCAACATCACGCATGCGGGCATTCTCATCGACGGCTTTGGAGCGGCGCTTCTCGGTGCCATCGTCATCTCGCTCGTCTCGATGATCCTTGGTGGCGTCATCAAGTAGGGAGACCCCGCGAGTGGTTGCTTTTGACCGACGATACAAGTGATGGGGTCCGGGCACGGTGGTGCTCGGGCCCTTTGCTGTGGGCGTCTTGCGTGCGGCGTGTCGCGGCTGCGCTTTAATGCGCTAAAGTAGATGCATCGATTGATGCGAGCGGCCGTTCGATGCGCGCCGCGAGGGGAAGGCGCATGGACGCACGAGAGGCTCTTGCCACCAAGCCGGCACGTAGGCTGGTGGCCGCGTTGTGCGAGCTCACGACCGCCAAGGACGTCGAAGCCCTTCTCATTGACCTCTGCACCCCGCGCGAGATCGAGGACCTCTCCCAGCGCCTCGAGGTTGCGCGCCTGCTCGACGCCGGCGAGCCGTACCTCTCCGTCCAGGAACACACCGGCGCCTCGTCGACCACCGTCAGCCGCGTCTCAAAGTGCCTCAACGGCGAGGCGGGTGGCTATCGCAC
>NZ_CEVYAT010000132.1:0-4581 GCF_982402205.1 Parolsenella sp.
GGACCTCGCGGGCGGCCTGCCCGCGCGTCGCCGCACCACCGTCACCGCCACGCGTGCCGACGGCACCAAGGTGACGTTCGACTGCACCGTGCGCGTCGACACCGCCCTCGAGGGAGCCTTCCTTCGCAGCGGCGGCATCCTTCCCTACGTCTTGGAGGACCTTTCGTGAAGTGCCCTGCCTGCGGCTCTGAAATCGCCGACGGCCAAGATATCTGTCCCGCGTGCCACGCGAACCTCGCGGCCACGCGCGTGATGCCCAAGCTCACAGGCTCATCATGTCCTTCCTGCGGGGCTCTTTTGCCGGCGGGGCAGCAGGTCTGCCCCTCGTGCGGCATGCCCGTCGACACGACGGGAGCCACACGCGTGGCCGACGAACTCGAGCGCCGACGCGCCGAAGAGCTGCGCGCCGAGCGCGAGCGCACCTCGACGCTGCCGCGCATCGAGAGCGCCATCCCCAGCGAGCCCAATCCCCACTCCGAGAGTGCCTACGGGCGCGAGCGCCTGCCCCACACCAAGGTGTTTGCCCTGGCTGCCATCGCGAGCCTGCTCGTCGTGGGCGGAGCGGCGCTGGCCATCGCGCATCCCTGGGACCCCAACCTCACCGACACGCGCGCGACCACTCCCGCCGACACCTCGCAGGCGGGCTTCCCCGGCACGGTTGAGCGCCTCGCCGGGCAGGACCGCGGCACCGCCTCCGCCACGAGCGTGCTGTCCGCGGACGAGGCGACCTTCCAGTCGCTCACCTCGTCCTACGAGGCCCTGGCAGACCTCTCGGCCCGCGCCGACGAGCTCGAGCAGCGCCTGGACGAGAAGGGTACCTCCGGCACGGCCGACGAGCGCTCCCAAGGCGAGCAGGACGCGCTGCAGCTCCAGCTCGACGTGAGCAACGAGGCCACCACCATCGCGGGCATCGACACGCAGACGACCGGCACCTATGCCGACCAGAAGGCCAACGTCTCGACCCTCGCGAGCTGGCTGCGCAACCGCGTCGACGCCATCTACGAAACCTGGAAGCTCTCGGCCGAGAGCGACAACCCCACCGCCGACAAGGACAAGATCATGAAGCCCATGATCGGCAACCGCGCCTCCGACGGCTCCGAGGCCTACGTCAACCTCTTCAAGAAGAACTACGACGCCTGGAAGCCCGATCAGCGCTAGCCGCGTGCCGTGGCGCGCGGCGCCGCGCGTGCCGAATGTGTGAAAGCGTGCTCGTGCTGCTAGAATTAACCAGTTAGTACGCCACATCTCGCGTGCCCTTGTGGCGCGCCTTCACGCCTGGAGGTCTCATGTTCGGCATTCCCGATCCCCTCTACACCCCCGAGTACTCCGTCAAGGGAGATGAGGTCGCCGTCGTCACGACGTCGAAGGGCACCATCCGCGTCCGCCTCGACGGCGAAGGCGCTCCCATTCACGTCGCCAACTTCTGCGAGCTCGCGTGCAGCGGCTTCTATGACGACCTCAAGTTCCACCGCTATGTCCCGGGCTTCGTCATCCAGGGCGGCTGCCCCAACACGCGCGACATGACGAGCGCCGAGGTCGCGAGCGGCCGCGCCGGCCGTGACGGCATGCCCGGCACGGGTGGCCCCGGTTACCGCATCAAGCACGAGTACGACACGAACCCGCGCAACAGCCACGTCGACGGCGCCCTGGCCATGGCCCGCTCGCAGCACCCCGACTCCGCCGGCTCGCAGTTCTATTTCTGCCTTGGCCCGCAGCACATGCTCGATGACGGGTATACCGTCTTTGGAAATACGATCGAGGGCCTCGACGTCATTGGCACCCTGCGCGCGGGCGACGTCATCGAGTCCATCCGCATCGAGCACGAAGCTCTCTAAAGGGGAGGCCATCTTGAACACTCAGGCATTCGATATGGGCAAGGCCGCCTACAAGCGTGGCGACTGGGCGGGCGCGGTGTCCGCGCTCAACGGCGCCAAGGCTGCCGGCGAGTCCTGTGGCGAGGCCGACCACCTGCGCGGCAACGCCCTCATGAAGCTCGGCATGTTCGCTGAGGCCGCGGCCGCCTATGGCGAGGCCCTCTCCGACGCCTCCTACGGTCACGTGGGCGCCCTCAACTGCAACCGCGGCCGTGCCCTCGTGGCCGCCGGCCAGGCCGACGCCGCCGAGGCCTGCTTCCAGGCCGCCGTCGCCGACCCCACCTATCCCACGCCCTACAAGGCCCACGTTGCCCTGGGCAAGCTCTACGAGAGCCGTGGGGCAGCCCTCGAGGCCGGAACCGCCTGGCGCAACGCCGCCATCGATGAGAGCAACCCCGACCCGTCGGGTGCCCTGCTCAACCTCGGCGGATGCTTCATGACGCTCGGTCGTCCCGACGACGCCGTCGAGGCCTACCGCACGGCCCTCGACTTCTCCGTCGAGGGTGGCCAGGGCGCCATCTACGCCGAGCTCGGCCGCGCCTACATGGCCTCCAACCGCCTGACCGAGGCCGTCGACTCCTTCAACAAGGCCGCCGCCGATCCCTCCTACCAGCTCACCGCCGACCAGCAGGTTGCCTACACGGCCGCCCAGAGGGGCCTTTCCGTCCGCCAGGGCAATGGCCCCTCCGAGACCGACCAGCTGCTCGACGCCGCCGGTTACGGCGCGAACTCCCTTGCCGCCAACGACGGCTTTGGCCCCACCACGGCCTCGTACGACCCGCTCGACCCCATGGGCCGCTCCGGCGAGTTCATCCCGAGCCCCGAGGACACGGGCTTCTTCTCCGTCACGGAGGAGGACCTCATGGCCGCCGACAAGGACAAGCGCCAGGCACGTCGCAAGCACAGCCACCGCGGCCTCAAGGTGCTCCTCACGATCCTCATCATCCTGATCGTCCTCGCCGGTGCCGGCGGCTTCGCGTTCTGGCGCGGCTACGGCTGGCCCACGCAGGAGGCCGTCGTCTCCGACATGTTCTCCGCGGCCTCCCAGGGCAACGACATCGCGCCCTACCTCGCTGACTCCGTCTCCTCCGAGCAGAGCTCCGAGATCTCGGCCCTGCTTCCCGCGGGCGCCACGTCGACCGTCTCGGGCGTCGACCGCTCCACCGGCAGCTCCACCGCCCTCGTGACGGCCAGCCTGCCCTCCGGCGGCTCGCAGTCCTACCAGGTCACGCTCGTCCGCAGCGGACTTGGCTGGAAGGTCTCCGGCGTCGAGCTCTCGTTTGCCTCCCAGGGCGCCTCGAGCTCCACGACGACCGGTACGCTCTCGAACTCCACGACCGCCCAGACCGATGCCGCGGCCACCGCGTCGCCCGACACGGAGGCCGCCACCGCCGACGCTTCCACCGAGGCCAACTAGCACGTAGGCCGCAGCGCACGAACCCCGAAAGAACGGATGCTATGTCATTCCTTGACTCCATACTGGGCGAGTACGGTGGCGATCTTGCCATCGACCTCGGAACCGCGAACACGCTCGTGTCCGTTCGCGGCGAGGGCATCGTCATCAACGAGCCGTCCGTCGTGGCCATCGACCAGAGCGAGGAGCGCGTGCTGGCCGTTGGCGCCGACGCCAAGCGCATGGTTGGCCGCACGCCCGGCTCCATCAAGGCCATCCGCCCGCTGAAGGACGGCGTCATCTCGGACTTTGACGTCACCGAGGTCATGCTGCGCTACTTCATCGAGAAGGCCTCCAAGCGTCGCTATCCCTGGAGCCCCCGCCCGCGCGTCGTCGTGTGCGTGCCCTCCGGCGTCACGTCGGTCGAGAAGCGCGCCGTCTTCGAGGCGACCGTCCAGGCCGGCGCCCGCCAGGCGTTCCTCATCGAGGAGCCCATGGCGGCTGCCATCGGCTCCAACCTGCCCATCGAGGACCCGACGGGCACCATGGTCGTCGACATCGGTGGCGGCACGACCGAGGTCGCCGTCATCGCCATGGGCGGCATCGTCGTCTCCCAGTCGATCCGCACGGCGGGCGACGAGTTCGACCAGGTCATCCTCGAACACGTCCGCGACGCCTACAACCTCTCGATTGGCGAGCGCACCGCTGAGGACATTAAGATCAAAGTGGGCTCCGCGGCCCCGCTCAAGGAGGAGCTCGACGTCGAGGTCAACGGCCGCGACGTCATGAGCGGCCTGCCCAAGACGGTCCGCATCGAGTCCGAGGAGATTCGTCGCGCGCTCAACTCGCCGCTCGACCAGGTCACCAAGGCCGTCAAGGATGCCCTCGACGTCACCCCGCCCGACCTCGCGAGCGACCTGATGTACTACGGCATCATGCTCACCGGTGGCGGCGGCCTCCTGCGCGGTCTCGACCAGCGTCTCCGCGAGGAGACGGGCGTCCCGGTCAACGTGAGCCCCACCGCGCTCGAGAACGTCGTGCTTGGCTGCGCCAAGGTGCTCGAGGCCAACGCCCTGTCCGGCGGCTTCGTGCAGAGCTCGGGCAAGTAGGTTCCTGCCCATGGCTCAGCGTTTCTCGGCACCCAAATCGTCCATGGGGCGCGGGTCCTCCAACGGGGTCCCGCGTTCGCTCATAGTGCTCAGCGTCATCTCGCTCGCCCTGTTCGTGCTTGGCGTTCGCGAGGGCGACTCAGGCCTTCTGCACGGCGTGCGCGGCGTCTTCCAGACGGTCGCCACGCCAGCGCGCGTCGTGGGC
>NZ_CEVYAT010000133.1:0-4544 GCF_982402205.1 Parolsenella sp.
CACTTGAGGCGGGCAAGGCGCTGCGTTCTGGCGACGGTCTTGAGGCTGCGGGTATCTCTGTTGCCGACGACACCAAGCTCAAGCAGGTTGTGGCCAATGCAAGTGAGGACGCCACGGTCTCTTCCACGCTCGTTGTGAGTGCCTCTGAGATCGTTCCCTCTGCCGATGAGGCGCAGAAGGTTGAGGCTGTCCTTGCCGATGGCGAGTCTGCTTCTTACCTCGACGTGAGCGTCAAGCTCGTCGTTTCCGTTACCGAGGACGACGAGACCAAGGTTGCTAGCTCTGAGGTTACCGAGCTTCCCAACGAGATTGAGGTCACGGTCAAGGTCGCTGACGGCGTTGACCTGTCCGGCTTCGTTCGCATCGCGCGCCTTCACGACGGCAAGGTCGACTTTATCGACTGCACCGTTGATCAGGACGCTCGCACCGTCACGTTCAAGACTGGCCGCTTCTCCACCTACGCGATCGTCACTGCCGAGGCCGTCAACGTGACCTTCGAGTCCAATGGCGGCTCCGCGGTTGAGGCCCAACGTATTGCGAAGGGCGCCAAGGCCACCGAGGCCAAGTCCACTCGTGAGGGTTATCGCTTCGACGGCTGGTATACCAATGCCGAGCTCACTCAGAAGTTCGACTTTACGACCGCTGTTGACGCTGATCTCACGCTGTACGCGAAGTGGGTTCGCACCTACACGTTCACGTTCATTGCCTTTGCCGGCGATAACCCCACGTATGTGACTGCCGACGAGGGCACCCAGCTTGATGCATCTCAGGTTCCCGTGCCCACGCTTGATGGTTGGAAGTTCGCTGGCTGGTGGACCTCTGCTGACCTTTCCGGCGACCCCGTTGACCCCGCGAACATTGCTGTCGACGCCGACGTGACGTTCTACGGTGGCTGGGTCAGGGTTACTGAGGGGGGCAAGCCTACGGCCAAGCCGACCGACAAGAATGGCAACGCTCCGAAGAAGGAAATTCCCCAGACCGGTGACAACACCAACATGATGGTGCCGGTTGCGATTGCTGTTGCTGGCATCGTGGTCGTTGTCGCTGCCGTCGCCCTGCGTCGTCGCAACAACTAGCGCTCGCGCTTCTCGCACATAAGCACCCGCGCATGGGGCGTCCTTCGGGGCGCCCCTTTTGTTGCCGCGCCGCAACGTACGTTTCGCGAGCGGCCGGGCGTATCCACCCGCACGCTATACTCGAAGGGAGAAAACACGAGAGGGGAGCGTACGCCCATGGACGCGCCACGCGAAGCAGACAACCGCACCATCAGCGCCGCCGCGTCCGGCGCGACGCCCGCCACCGGCGCGACGCCCGCCAGCGTCGCCGCTGATGACGCCGCCGCCCGCACCGCCGCCTCCCGCGCCCGCGTGGCCGCCGCGGCCCAGGCCAGCGCCGACGTCGTGCGCGTGCCCGACCCCGCCCTCGCCCAGGACAGCGCCGGCACCAGCATGCGCACCGCCGAGGCCGCCGCGCGCGTACCCGACGTTGTGGTCATCACCGGCATGAGCGGCTCGGGCCGCACCCAGGCCCTCCATGTCTTCGAGGACATGGGCTACTTCTGCATCGACAACCTGCCCCCGCGCCTCATCCTGCAGCTCGCCGAGCTCGTGGGCATCAACTCCGGCGTCGGCCGCCACCTCGCGGTCACCTGCGACCTGCGCAGCCAGGGCCTGTTCGACGAGCTCGCAGACTCCATCGCGGCCCTGCGCGCCCACGAGCTGTCCTGCAAGGTCCTCTTCCTCGACACCGCAGACGACATCCTCATGCGCCGCTACGACGAGAACCGCCGCCGCCATCCGCTCGCCCAGGGCGGCGAGTCCCTGGCCGCTACGATCGCCCGCGAGCGTGCCCAGCTCGGCGCCGTGCGCGACGCCTCGGACCTCGTGATCGACACGAGCCACCTCAAGGTCGCCGAGCTCCGCCGCCGCCTGCGCCGCGCGTTCTCAGAGCTCACGGACCAGCAGCTCATGGAGGTCAGCGTCTTCTCGTTTGGCTTCAAGCACGGCATGCCCGTCGAGGCCGACCTCATGATCGACGTGCGCTTTCTGCCCAACCCCTTCTACGACCCGCGCATGCGCGCCCTCACCGGCAACGACAAGCTTGTGAGCGACTTCGTCCTCAACAACCCCGTGACCGAGAAGTTCTGCGACGCCTGGTTCAACCTGCTCGACGTCGCCATGCCCG
This sequence comes from Parolsenella sp., assembly GCF_982402205.1. Taxonomy (NCBI): domain Bacteria; kingdom Bacillati; phylum Actinomycetota; class Coriobacteriia; order Coriobacteriales; family Atopobiaceae; genus Parolsenella; species Parolsenella sp. Next base: position 2,185 of record NZ_CEVYAT010000133.1, read on the forward strand.
GCTACGTGGCCGAGGGCAAGAGCCACCTCTCCATTGCCGTGGGCTGCACCGGGGGCCAGCACCGTAGCGTTGCCATCGCTAACGCCACGGCCGCCTACCTCGAGAAATGTGGCTACCACGTGAGCCTGAGTCACCGCGACCTGGCCCTCGCCAACGTGAGGACGAGCTAGATGTCGTTTACCGCCGAGGTCAAAGACGAGCTGTCGCGCGTCGAGGGGAGCTGCCCGGCCTGCGAGGTCGCCGAGCTCGCGGCCCTCGTGCGCGTCTGCGGTGCGCTGTCGTTCCACGGGTCGGGCGCCTACTCGATTCGCGTCTCCACCGAGACAGGCGCCGTGGCCCGCACGGTCATTCGCCTGGCCCACAAGGTGTTCGACCTCGACACGTCGCTCACCGTGCGTCGCTCAAACCTGCACAAGACCCGCAACTACCTCATCGAGATTCCCGAGCAGAAGGGCCTTGAGCGGGCGCTCATCCAGATGGGCGTGCTCGTGCTTGGCCGCGGCCTCTCCTCGGGCATCGCCGCCCGCGTGGTGGCCCGGCCCTGCTGCCGCGCCGCCTATCTGCGCGGGGCGTTCATGGCCGGCGGCTTCATCGCCGACCCGCGCGGCGACTTCCATCTCGAGATTGCGGTCACCGGCGACGAGTTCGCCGACGACCTCGTGGAGCTCCTCGACGACGAGAACATCACGGCGCGCGTGAACCGCCGTCGCGGCAGCTACGCCATCTACCTCAAGAGCTTCGACGACATCGTGCGCTTCCTTGGCGTCATCGGCGCGCGGCGCACGGCCCGGGCCGTCGAGAACGTGCGCGTCATGAAGAGCGTCAAGAACGACGTGAACCGCCGGGTAAACGCAGAGATCGCCAACCAGGCAAGGTCGACGGGCGCCGCGGCCGACCAGCTTGAGCTCATCGACGAGGTCGAGCGTGAGATTGGCTTTGACGCGCTGCCGCCCGCGCTGCGCGCCTTCTGCGAGGCTCGTCGCGCCCACCCCGACCTGTCGCTGCGCGACCTGGGCAACGCCATGCGCCCGCCGCTTTCGAAGAGCGCGCTGTACCACCGCGTGCTGCGCCTCGAGCAGCTCGTGGGCCGCCGCAAGTAGGGGGCTCGGGGCTTGCCGCCCCACGCGCCTGCGGGCGTTTGGGTCTGCCTCCTGCATCTCGGCCAACGTGCCTTCGCCGCCCGCATGCGCCTGCTGCCGGTCCGCTGGCAAAATTTTGTCGTCAATTAGGTAACCAGATTGGAAAAAGTCCGAGTTCCCTGTCACAAATAGCAGCAAAACCCTAGTTGGAGAGAGTCCGTAGAAGTGGTCCGCTCAATGTGGGCACGCCAGGTTACCTAATTGACATGATTATTCTTGCGACTCTCGTTGATGCCCTGCAGACAAGTGGCTTCGTGAGGCAATCACCGCGTAAGTCGACCATCCCATGAGCCCAGGTTTGCACTTCGCACGCCCCGCCGCTACGAATGCCCGCAGCAGCCGTCCCGTGCTCCCCTCCGCGCTGCGCGGCCACGTTGCTCCGTGCCAGCTGCCGCAAAGCCTGCTCCGTGCCAGCGCCATACAGTCTCCACACATCGCCCGCGTGCCCGCCACCTGCCGCGAATGCTTAAAACCATGCCAACCTGACCATGGTTCAGTAGACAACTTGCAGGTAGACGGCGCGTTTTGCCAACCTTGACGTCGCTTTACCGTTTAAGTGGCACGCAAAAGCGGTACTATTACCGATGGTGTTTCCAACTTAGGTCCGCTCGGCGCAAGGGGCGCCCGAAGGGCCTTCGAAAGGAGAAAGCATGGCAGTTAAGGTTGCTATCAACGGCTTCGGCCGCATCGGTCGTCTGGCCTTCCGTCAGATGTTCGGCCACGAGGGCTCCGAGATCGTCGCTATCAACGACCTCACCTCCCCTGAGATGCTCGCCTACCTTCTGAAGTATGACTCCACGCAGGGCAACTACGCCCGCGACCACAAGGTCGAGTCCACCGAGGATTCCATCATCGTCGATGGCAAGGAGATCAAGATCTACAAGGAGGCCGACGCCAACAACCTGCCGTGGGGTGACCTCGACGTCGACGTCGTGCTCGAGTGCACCGGCTTCTACACCTCCAAGGCCAAGGCCCAGGCCCACATCAACGCTGGCGCCAAGAAGGTCGTCATCTCCGCTCCTGCCGGCAATGACCTCCCGACCATCGTCTACAACGTCAACCACGAGCAGCTCACCGCTGATGACAACATCATCTCCGCTGCCTCCTGTACGACGAACTGCCTCGCCCCGATGGCCAAGGGCCTGAACGACTTCGCCCCCATCGTCTCCGGCATCATGACCACCATCCACGCCTTCACCGGCGACCAGATGCCGCTCGACG
>NZ_CEVYAT010000134.1:0-4428 GCF_982402205.1 Parolsenella sp.
CTCAACACGTAAAGAGGATGAATCAGTTACCAAAGCAATGCCCCGACCGCTTTCATGCCCCTCGATCACAACGCACTTTTCGACCAGATGAGACGGCATCGTGGAGGCCGCCCACACACCGGTTCATCCGAATTACGCATCGGCCCTTATCGATTCGTCCAATCTACGCACCCATCTCAACGACTCATCCGAATTACGCATTCAAAGACCTCTAGATGCGTAATTCGGTTGAGCGAAGAATTGCAACACGTAAAACTGACGAACGGATAAAGCCTCGCGCCGGTGCGCCCGCCCGTCCGAGTCAGCGACCGCCGCCCGCGGCGCGCGCTAGCCCGCTTGCATCAACAGCATTACCTGCGATGTTAGATTCCTGTTAGGTCGCGCACGGAATTCTGTTAGATGCGCCTGCTAGCCTCCGATTAAAGATGAAGATGGAGGCCGCATGAGCATTAAGCGAGACCGCGAAATCAATCGACTGCTCAACATGTCGGAGAGCAGCAAGAGCTGCCTTGCGGTAAGCGACAGAGCATTGCAAGAGGCGCTCGAAAGACGCGTCGGTGGCAAGCTTACGAACCCAAGGCCACGTCTCTATGCTAGAAAGGCCTATTGGGAAAGGCTCGGCAAAGCGGAGCGCGAACGGCATATCATCCGTGGGTTGGCGAAGCTCCACCCCGGCTGGATTTTTTGCCACGCAAGTGCGGCGGTCATGCATGGGCTGCCAGTCTCGTGGCGGCATCTGAAGCGGGCCCACATCCTCACGGGAGAGCCAATTCCACGAAGCAAGAGCGGGGTTAAGACGCAGCGGCACTATCACAAGCGAGCCAGCCTCATGGACGAGGCAACCATCGGAGGCGTAAGGTGCACCTCGCTTGAGGACACCATCGTCGATTGCCTGCTAGCGTTCGACTTCAAAGACGGCCTCGCCATCGCGGACGCGGCTCTAGCCCGTCTCGGCAACGACGGCGAGCGGCTCGAGAGGCTGGTACGCGAACGAGGGCGCAGGCGCCCGGGGCTACGCCAGGCGCTCGAGACCATCCGCTGGGCCGATTCCCGCAGCGAGAGCGGGGGCGAGTCGATCGCGCGCGCCGTCATGATCGAACACGGATTCATGCTGCCCGAACTGCAGGTTGTTGTTGGCGACCCCTCCAGGAAGGGCAAAAGCTGGCGTTGTGACTACATTTGGGTGCTCGCTGATGGAACGCGAGTGGCCGGCGAGCTCGACGGGCTCGAGAAGTACACGAGCCCCGAGCTGACAAAGGGGCAAAGCGCCGTGAAGGTCATGAGCAACGAGCGCATCCGCGAGTCGCAGCTCACGCTCGCCGTTGACCGCGTGCTGCGCTTCACCTGGGACGACGTAAAGGACGAGCAGCGACTCGTGGCGAAGCTCGAGCAGTTTGGAATTCCGAGGACCTGGCCCACTGCTCCGGTCATCGACTCGTCCAAATGACGCATTTACTCCATCCGCTCGTCCGCATTACACATTTAGAGGCCTCCAAACGCGTAATTTGGATGAGCGGACGGGATGCGATGGCGGCTGCGACTCGGACAATAGAAGCGCCCAGCCGCGGACGGATGCCGGGCTGGGCGCTCAGGCGCTCACTATGTGCGAGAAACGCGTTAGGTCGCTGGGAGCGATCCCTATGCGAGAAACGTGCCAAGTCGCCGGGACGACAGCCTCGTACAGGCCGCACGGGCGTCGCATGCCGCCTAGCACGAGAAACGTGCAACGGCCGGAGCAGCGCACCAACGACGCATCAGCCGCCGAGGTAGGCCTGCTTCACGCGGTCGTCGTTCGCGAGGTCTGCGGCGTTGCCGCTCATCGACACGCGGCCGGTCTCGAGCACGTAGGCGCGGTCGGCCACGGACAGGGCCATGCGTGCGTTCTGCTCGACCAGCAGAACCGTCGTGCCCGTCTCGTGCAGGGACTTGATGATGTTGAAGATCTCCTGCACCAGGATGGGCGCCAGGCCCATCGACGGCTCGTCGAGCATGAGCAGGCGCGGCTTGCTCATGAGGGCGCGACCCATGGCGAGCATCTGCTGCTCGCCGCCCGACAGGGTGCCGGCGCTCTGCCCCTCGCGTTCCTTGAGGCGCGGGAAGCGGTCGAACACCATCTCGAGCGAGTCGGCGATCTCGGCCGAGTCCCTACGGGTGAAGGCGCCCATCTCGAGGTTCTCGCGAACGCTCATCTGCAAAAACACGCGCCTACCCTCGGGGCACAGGGCCATGCCCTTGCTCACGATGGTGTGCGGCGGGATGCCCAGCAGGCTCTCGCCCTCGAACTCCACCTTGCCCTCGCGGGGCTTGAGCAGGCCCGCGACGGTGTTGAGCGTCGTGGACTTGCCGGCGCCGTTCGCGCCGATGAGGGTCACGATCTCGCCCTCCTCGACATCAAACGAGATGCCCTTCACCGCGTGGATCGAGCCGTAGTAGACGTTGAGGTCGTCAACGTGAAGGATGCTCATGCTAGGCCTCCTCATCCTGCTTGCCGAGGTAAGCCTCGATGACCTGCGGGTTGCTCTGGATCCGCTCGGGCGTGCCCTTGGCGATGATCTTGCCGTAGTTGAGGACGGCGATGCCCTCGCAGATGCCCATGACCAGGTCCATGTCGTGCTCGATGAGCATGACGGCAATCTGGAACTGGTCGCGAATCTTGCGGATGTTGTCCATGAGCTCGGCCGTCTCGGACGGGTTCATGCCGGCGGCCGGCTCGTCGAGCAGCAGCAGCTTGGGTTTGGTGGCAAGCGCGCGCACGATCTCGAGGCGACGCTGGGCGCCGTAGGGCAGGGACCCCGCGATGTGGTTGGCGTAGACGCTCATGTCAAAGACGTCGAGCAGCTCGAGGGCACGCTCGTGCATCTGCTTCTCGGCACTCCAGTAGGCCGGCAGGCGGAGCATCGAGCTCCACATGCCCTCCTTGACCTCATTGTGCAGGCCGATCTTGACGTTGTCCTCGACGGACAGCGACGAGAAGAGGCGGATGTTCTGGAAGGTGCGGGCCACGCCCAGGCGGCTCGCGGCGGCCGCGTCCATGCCAGCGGTGTCGATGCCGTCGAGCATGACCATGCCGTGCGTGGGCTGGTAGACCTTCGTGAGCAGGTTGAACACGGTGGTCTTGCCGGCGCCGTTGGGGCCAATGAGGCCCGCGATTTCGGTCTTGCCCACGGCGAAGTTGAAGTCGTCGACGGCCTTGAGTCCGCCAAACTCGATGCCGAGGTGGCGGCACTCGAGGACGGGGCGCTCGTTGACGTCGCGCTCGGGAACGATCGAGTCGGTGGGCAGCGGCACCATCTTGGTGTGCTCGCGACGCTCGGCGGCGTGGCGCTCGAAGGCGTTGGTCTTAGCGCTCACTGGCCTCGCCTCCCTTCTCGGCAACCTTGGCCGGACGCTTGAACTTGGCCTTGAAGGTGTCAACGAACTGGCGCAGCAGCGGGTTGTTCGAGACGATCATGACGAGGATCAGCACCACGGCGTAGATGAGCATGCGCCAGTCGGAGATGGCGCGCAGCATCTCGGGCAGCACGGTGAGCAGCGCCGCGGAGATGATCGAGCCGCGAATGTTGCCCATGCCGCCCAGCACGACGAAGACCAGCACTAGGATCGAGGTGTTGAAGTCGAACTTCTTGGGGACGATCGAGCTGTAGCCCATCGCGTAGAAGCAGCCGGCGGCGCCAGCAAGGGCGGCGGCCACGACGAAGGCGACGAGGCGGTACTTGGTGACGTTGATGCCCACGGACTCGGCGGCGATGCGGTTGTCGCGCACGGCCATGATGGCGCGGCCCGAGCGGCTGTTCACGAGGTTGAGCACAACCGTGACGGTGATGAGCACGAGCACGATGCCGATAACGAACGTCGACATCTTGTTGATGCCCGTGGCGCCCTGCGGGCCGTTGATGAGCAGCGTGCCGCCCTGCATGCCCAGCGACTTGGCGTCGGTCATCGAGAAGTGCAGGCCGGAGGCGTCGAGGCCAACGTAGAGGTTGTTGAGGATGTTCTTGATGATCTCGCCAAAGGCCAGGGTCACGATGGCAAGGTAGTCGCCGCGCAGGCGCATGACCGGGATGCCGATGATGAAGCCGGCGACGGCGGCGAGCAGCGCGGCGGCCACGATCGCGATGGCGTAGGCGAGAAGGCCGTTGCCCACCATGCCGCCCACGAGCGAGAAGACGACGACGCCCGAGAAGGCGCCCACGCTCATGAAGCCAGCATGGCCCAGCGACAGCTCGCCGGAGATGCCCACGACGAGGTTGAGCGACACGGCCATGCACACGTAGGCGCAGATGGGAATCAGCTGGCCTGCGAGCGAGTTGGTGAGGATGCCCGTGGCGTCAAGCGCGGTCATGATGACGAAGAACCCGACAATGATGCCATAGGTGATGAGGTTGGACTGCAGGCGCTTGCTCATGCGGCGGGGAGCGGCTGCGGCGG
>NZ_CEVYAT010000135.1:0-4359 GCF_982402205.1 Parolsenella sp.
TGCCGAGCGCTTCATGGCCGCCCTCAACATCGCCGCAATCGAGACGCACGTGGCAGACGCCCGCACCTGCTGCCTGCACCCCGCGAGCTCAACCCATCGCCAGATGACCGACGAGGAGCTCGTGGCCGCCGGCATCTCCCCCGCGATGGTGCGCATGAGCTGCGGCCTCGAGGGCACCGAGGACCTCGTCGCCGACATCGCCCAGGCGCTCGACCAGGCCTAGCGGCGCATCTCCGCGACCCGCCCGGCGACAAGTGCGAGAGGGACGGCGGAGCCGAGAAGAGCGGCGGGCCCGCAAGCCACCGAGCAGTCGCGGACGCCGACAGCCCCTCGCAAACAAAACAGCCCGCAACAGAGAAGAGGGCCGCGAGCGTCACGTGACGCCCGCGGCCCTCGCGCTTGCTTCTCGAGCAACAAACCCCTGCTAGGTGCTTACGCCTTGGGCTTCTGCGCCTCGTCGGTCTCGGCAACCTGCTCAAGCTCGTGCGCGCCGTCCTCGGGGCGCTCGAGCTCGGGGATGAGCATGCGGTAGGCGTTCTCGGTGGCGTTCTTGCGCGTGCTCTTCCTGGCGTACATCTTCACCGCACCGGAGGACTTGGCGATCGACTGCAGGGTGCCGGCGCCGGCCACGCAGCCGCCCGGGCAGGCCATGCCCTCGATGAGGTAGCCGTTGTACTTGCCCTTGGTGGCGAGCTTCATCAGCTTGCGGCAGTCCTCGAGGCCCTCGGCGTTCGCGACCTTGACCTCGCGGTCGGGGTAGCGGCGGTGAATCGCGTTGACCACGGCGTTGGCGACGCCACCGGCAACGGCAAAGCCGCGGCCGTCGGCGCTCGCGACCTCAAAGTCGCCACCCTCGCCTGCGAGGCTCGTGTAGTCGATGCCCTTGGCCTCCATCATGCCGGCCATCTCCTCGAAGGTCAGCACGAAGTCGACCTCGCTCTTGACGCTCTTGCGCATGGCCTCGAGCTTCTTGGCCGAGCACGGCCCCACGAACACGATCTTGGCGTTGGGGTGCTGCCGGCGGATGAGCCTGGCCGTGAGCGTCATGGGCGTGAGCGCCATGGAGATGCAGCCCGCGTGCTCCGGGAACTCCTTCTTGGCCATGACCGACCAGGCCGGGCAGCACGAGGTGCCCATGAACGGGATCTTCTCGGGAACCTCCTCGAGGAAGTCCTCGGCCTCCTCGACGGTGCAGAGGTCGGCGCCCAGGGCCACCTCCTCCATGCCGGCAAAGCCCAGCTGCTTGAAGGCCTCGCGCAGCTTGTCGACGTTGCCCTTGCCGCCAAACTGGCCCACGAAGGCGGGCGCCACCTCGGCGATGACCTCGTCGCCGGCGTTGATGGCCATGATGGTCTGGAAGATCTGGCTCTTGTCGGCGATGGCGCCAAACGGGCAGTTGACCAAGCACTGGCCGCAGCTCACGCACTTCTCGTAGTCGATGTCGGCGCGGCCGTTCTCGTCGGAGCCAATGGCGTGCATGCCGCAGGCCTCGGCGCAGGGGCGCACGTGGTGGTGAATGGCGTGGTAGGGGCACACGTTGGCGCAGCGACCGCAGCTGATGCACTTGTCGTGGTCGATGAAGGCCTTCTTGTCCTTGAACGAGATGGCGCCCTTGGGACAGCTCTCGCGGCAGGGGTGCGCGAGGCAGCCCTGGCAGGCGTTGGGCATCACGCGGTAGACGTTGTCCTCGCACGCGTTGCAGGCGAACTTGATGACGTTGACCAGCGGCGGCTCGTAGTAGGTCTCGGGCACGGCGGCCTTGCGAATGCCGTCGGTCACGGTCTCAGGCTGGTCGAGGTCCTGCAGCGGCAGGCCCATCGCCAGGCGGATGCGCTCCTGCACGATGGCGCGCTCGAGAAAGACCGACTCGCGGTAGGTCGCGACGTTGCCGGGAATGAGCTTGTAGGGCAGCTGGCGCAGCTCGTGGACCGCCTCGGGAACGGGGTCGTCGGTCGTCGCCAGGTCCTTGGCAGAGCCGTAGGCCACCTTGGCGACCTCGGTGAACACCCTGCGTCGGATGTCGGTTAGGTTGGTGTAGACGCCACGCATAGTTCCAGCCATGAAAGTCCTCTCCTCCAGTTTGGGCCCCGCTTGGCCCGGCGCGGCCACGCATCCCCATGCGCGCCCGCGCAGACGTAGTCACGCGCCTCCCCAGGCGCGCCTCAATCAAACGACCATATATTAGCAGTCAACTTGGGCGGATGCGCGCCGGGGTGTCCCTCATTTGCGCTTCTCGCCCATTCCACACGAAAAGGCCCGTTACCTCGAAAAATAAGAGGCAAATCGTTCGGGATACGGAACGCTCAGGGCCAGCCGCTCGCCCGTCACGGGATGGGCGAGAACCTCGCTGACGGCATGGAGCATGAGCGGGGTGCGACCCGCTCGGTCGGCCGGCACGCCGTAGAGGGCGTCGCCCAGGATGGGATAGCCACGGCTCGCGAGGTGCACGCGAATTTGGTGCTTGCGCCCGGTTCTGAGCGTGAGCTCGACCAGGCTCACGCGGGCGCGGGGCGGGCCCGCGACGTCGAGTGGGCGCACGAGCGTGAGCGAGGGCTTGCCGCGGGCGTCGACGCGCATGCGACGTGCGTCATGGCGGTCGCGGGCAAGGCCGGTGTCGATGCGGGTGAGCGTGGGCGGTACCTCCCCGCGCACGATGGCGAGGTAGCGCTTCTCGACGCCGTCGTGCTCCGCCACGAGGGCGTCAAGCCTGGGCTGCACCTCCTTGGAGAGCGAGAACAGCACGAGGCCCGTCGTGTCGGCGTCGAGGCGCTGCACAGCCTGGAGCTGCGCGGCGGCCTCCTGGCGCCCCTCGTCCAGGAGGTGGGCGCGCACGGCGTCGGTGAGCGTGGCGGCACCTGTGCCGTCACCATGCACGATGACGCCGGCGGGCTTGTCGGCCGCGAGCAGCCACTCGTCCTCATAGATGAGGGCCGGCGCCGCAAGCGCGACGCCGACTCCCCCGTTGGTCTTATCTTGCGAGCTCACGAGGCTTAGGCCTGGGCGAGGCGCTCGGCCACACGCTCAGCGAGCTCGGCGGCGGGCACGCTCACCTGCTCGTGGGTCTTCATGTCGCGGATGGTCGCGGTGCCGGCCTCGACCTCCTCGGGGCCCAGCACCACGCACAGGACGGCACCGTGCTTGTCGGCCTGCTTGAACTGGGCCTTGAGCGAGCGGCCCTGGTAGTCGGCCTCGGTGCGGATGCCGGCGCGGCGAAGCGCCAGCGTGGCCGTGAAGACGGCGGGGCGCAGGTCGACCTCGGTGCCGGCCACGTAGACGCAGCCCGGCTCGTCTCCGCCCAGGTTCACACCCTCGGCCTCGAGGGCCAGCATGACGCGCTCGAAGCCCACGGCAAAGCCGATGCCCGGGGTGGGCTTGCCGCCCTCGAGCTCCATCAGGCCGTCGTAGCGGCCGCCGCCGCCAATGGCGCCAATCGCTGGGTCGGGCGTGTAGTCGACCTCGAAGACGGTGCGGGTGTAGTAGTCCAGGCCGCGCACGAGCGTCGGGTCCTCCTCGTAGGCGATGCCCGCCTCGTCGAGGTAGCGCTTCACCTGCTCATAGTGGGCGGCGCACTCCTCGCAGAGGTTCTCGTGGGCAAGCGGGGCGTCTGCCATGACCTCGCGGCAGTGGTCGTTCTTGCAGTCGAAGGCGCGCAGGGGGTTTATCTCCGCACGCTCGCGGCACTCCTCGCACATCTCGTCGGCATGGTCGAGGATGAAGGAGCGGACCTTCTCGCGATAGGCCGGGCGGCATGCGGCGTCGCCCATCGAGTTGATGGCCAGGTGCAGGTGAGCAGGGTCGATGCCCAGCGCACGGTAGAAGTCCATGAGGATAATGATGCACTCGGCATCAGCCGCGGGGTCGGGCGCGCCCAGCCACTCAATGCCCACCTGGTGGAACTGGCGCAGGCGGCCCTTCTGCGGGCGCTCGCCGCGAAACATCGGCTCGGCGTACCACAGCTTCACCGGGGCGCCGCCCTGCGGCACGAAGTTGTTCTCGACGGCGGCGCGCACCACGCCAGCCGTGCCCTCCGGGCGCATGGCGAGACGCTGCTTGGGCTTGAGGCCGGCGTCGTTGCCGGCCGCGAACACGCGGTCGAGCAGCGCGCCGGAGAAGACGCGGAACATCTCCTTGCGCACCACGTCCGTGGACTCGCCGATACCGTGCACGAACGTGGAGACCTGCTCCATCGCCGGCGTCTCGATGGCCGAGAAGCCGTAGGGGGCAAACGTCTCGCGCGCCACCTGCTGCATGCGCTCCCAGGCACGCATGCGCGCGCCGTACAGGTCCTCGGTGCCTTCCGCCTTGTTAGCCATGATTGCACGTCCCTCTCAGTCGCGGTTTAACCTGTTGAGTATACCG
>NZ_CEVYAT010000136.1:0-4356 GCF_982402205.1 Parolsenella sp.
CCCTTTGTCTCACTCCGCCCGCACGCCTCGGCGGGCTGGTCGCCGGTGCTCGCGCCTCGTGCGGGCGGAGTGAGACAAAGGGACTGTCCCCTCGGCTAATTTTGGTCGGGTCTGACCGCGCTGGTTGCGGCACAATAAGGGTTTGGGAGTTCAAACCCCGGATGCGTTCGGCGGAGGCCGCTCCCATGAGGTAGTGCACACAACGAGGAGGTTTCATGGCAGACAGCTCTATCAAGCGTGCTCTCGTCTCCGTTACGGACAAGACGGGCGTCGTCGAGTTCGTGAAGGCGCTCGAGGACGAGTTCGGCGTCGAGGTCATCTCGACCGGCGGAACGGCCCGGGTGCTCTCCGAGGCCGGCGTCAACGTGGTGCCCATCGAGCAGTACACGGGGTTCCCCGAGATGATGGACGGCCGCGTCAAGACGCTGCACCCCAAGGTGCACGGTGGCCTGCTCGCCCGCCGCGACGACGAGCGCCACATGGCCGAGGCCGCCGAGCACGGCATTGGCATGATCGACCTGGTCTGCGTCAACCTCTATGAGTTCGAGAAGACCGTCGCCAAGCCCGACGTCACCTTTGCCGACGCCATCGAGCACATCGACATCGGTGGCCCCTCGATGCTGCGCTCGGCCGCCAAGAACGCTGACGCCGTGACCGTGGTCTCCGACCCCGCCGACTATGACGCTGTGCTGGCCGAGATGCGCGCCAACGACGGTGCCACCACGCTCGCCACGCGCCGCCGCCTGCAGCTCAAGGTCTACCAGACCACCGCTGCCTACGACACGGCCATCGCCACCTGGCTTGCCGAGCAGGCCCCGGCCGCCGAGGATGGCGCCCCCGTCTTCCCGGAGCACTTCTCCATCGCCGGCACCAAGGAACAGGACCTGCGCTATGGCGAGAACCCGCAGCAGGCGGCCGCGTTCTACGTGCGCGGCGACGCCCCAGCCCACTCGCTGGCCCGTGCCACCCAGATCCAGGGCAAGCCCCTCTCGTACAACAACCTGCTCGACTCCGACGCCGCCTGGGCGGCCGTGCGCGAGTTCGACGAGCCGGCAGTCGTGATCCTCAAGCACCAGAACCCCTGCGGCTCCGCCACGGCCGCCGACGTCACCACTGCCTACGACAAGGCCTTCGCCTGCGACCCCGTCTCGGCCTTTGGTGGCATCATCGCCGTCAACCGCGAGGTGCCGCTCGAGCTCTGCGAGCACTTCGCCGACGTCAACAAGCAGTTCGTCGAGGTCATGATCGCCCCGAGCTACACGCCCGAGGCCCTCGAGCGCCTCTCCAAGCGCAAGAACATGCGTGTGCTCGCCACCGGCGGCGTCGACCGTACCGTGGGCGTCGAGGTGCGCACCGTCGACGGCGGCCTGCTCGTCCAGGACATCGACCACGTCGACGAGGAACCGGCCACCTTTACCGTGCCCACTAAGCGCCAGCCCACCGACGCCGAGATGAACGACCTCCTCTTTGCCTGGCGCGTCTGCAAGACCGTGAAGTCCAACGCCATCCTCGTGGCCAAGGACCGCGCGGGCCTTGGCATGGGTCCCGGCCAGCCCAACCGCGTCGACTCCGCGCTCATCGCCTGCGAGCGTGCCGAGAAGGCCTGCGAGCGCATGGGCGTCGAGCCCCAGGGCCTCGTTGCCGCGTCCGACGCCTTCTTCCCGTTCCGCGACAACGTCGACACCCTTGCCGCCCATGGCGTCACCGCCATCATCCAGCCCGGTGGCTCCGTGCGCGACGACGAGTCCATTGCCGCCTGCGACGAGCATGGCATTGCGATGATGTTCACCGGCACCCGCCACTTCCGCCACTAGTCGGCTCGCCCTGGCGCCCAATCTCGCCGCTCAGGCTGCGGCTCGTGTACCTCAGTACACGTCGCCTTGCCTTCGTGGCGATCTCGGGCACCAGGGCGACCCTTGGTTTTGAGGGTGGCACCCAATCTCGCCGCGACAACGGGCGTCTTGCATCTGCGGGGCGCCCATTTTTGTCCCAGAGCGGCGATACCCTAAGCAAAAAGACTTTTGCCGAGAAGCGCGCAAGGCGCCTGGCCGAACAATAGCGTAAGGATGGCGCACGAGGGCCGCCGTCGATGCGGTGTGCGCTACGCTGGGCGTACAAGATGGTGGCATGTGCCGCCAGCGCGCGCGAGGGGAGAGGCATGGCTAAGGTCTACGTCATCGAGGACGACGAGGCGCTGCGCGCCGAGCTCGTGCGCCTGCTCGCTCGCGAGGGCTATGAGGTCGAGGAGTGCCATGACTTCCCGCGTGCCGCCGAGCTTGCCCTCGCCGCCGTTCCAGACCTCGTGCTTCTCGACCTCACGCTGCCGGGGACGGACGGCCAGCTCGTTTGTCGCGAGATTCGCGCCGCCTCGAGCGTGCCGGTCATCGTGCTCACGAGCCGCGTCACCGAGGTCGACGAGGTGCTTGCCATGGGCATGGGCGCGGACGACTTCGTGACCAAGCCCTACAGCTCGCGCATCCTGCTCGCCTACATCGAGGCGGTGCTGCGCCGCACCCGCGGCCAGGTGGCGCCCAGCTCCATCATCGAGCGCGGTGGCGTGCGCCTCGACCTCTCGCGCTCGCAGGTCTCCCACGACGGCCGCCAGACGGAGCTCACCAAGAACGAGCTGCGCATCCTCGCCCTGCTCATGCGCCGCGGCGGCGCCGTCGTATCGCGCGAGGCGCTCATGTACGAGCTGTGGGAGTCCGACGCCTTCGTGGACGACAACACCCTCACCGTCAACGTGAACCGCCTGCGTGCGGCCCTCGAGCGCGTGGGCGTCACGGGCTGGCTCGTGACGCATCGCGGCCAGGGCTACTCGGTGAGGTAGCGACATGAATCCGGGCGCATATCTTAAGAGCCATCTGGGCCTCGTCTTGTCGCTGCTGGGCACGCTCGCCCTGCTTACCTTTGTGATGGAGGTGGCGGGCGGTCGCAGCTTTGCCCTGCTCGGTCTCATCATTGGCTCCGTGGGGCTGGTCTGCGGCCTGTCCCTTGACTACCTGGCGCACCGCGGGTGGTGGAGGCGGCTCGAGTGCCTGCCGCGCGAGCTCGACAACCCGCGCCTTGTCGCCGCGCTCACCGAGGCCCCCGGCTTTGCTGAGGGTGACGTTGCCTACGAGGCCATCGCCGCGTCCAACAAGTCTGCGAGCGACGAGGTGGCCGCGGCCCGTCGCCAGATGAGCGACTACGAGCGCTACGTCGAGATGTGGGTGCACGAGGTCAAGACCCCGCTTGCCGCCGTGCACCTCACGGTCGAGAACCTCATGGCAGACCCTGCCGAGGCCCAGGTCGACCCCGCCCGCCTCGACTCGATCGACGCGGGGCTGCGCCGCATCGAGGGCTACGTTGACCAGGCATTATACGTGGCGCGCTCCGAGACGCTCGAGGCGGACTACCTCATCCGCTCCCATCGCGTGGGAGACGTCGTGACGGCGGCGCTCAAGGCCAAGGCCCGCGAGCTCATAGCCGCCCACATGGTGCCGCGCCTGGGCGAGGGCATGGACCTCACGGTGCTCGCCGACGACAAGTGGCTGGGCTTCGTGCTGGGCCAGTTCTTGCAGAACTCCATTCGCTACCTGCGCGAAGACGCCGAGGGAGGGGCGCAGGTGTCCTTCTCGGCACGCGTCGAGGGCGAGGGGCTCGCGAGCGAGTGCGTCGTGCTTGTGGTGCGCGACAACGGCTGCGGCGTGAGTCCGGCCGAGCTGCCCCGCGTGTTCGAGCGGGGCTTCACGGGAGCGAACGGACGCACGCACAAGGGCGCCACGGGGCTTGGCCTATGGCTTGCCAAGATGCTCTGCGAGAAGATGGGCCTGTCCATCTCGGCCGACTCGCGCGAGGGCGCGTGGTTCGAGGTCTCGATCGCGTTCCCCACCAACAAGATGCATTACGTCGAGTAGGGGCTCGTGCGGGCACGGTGGCGCCCGCACGAGCCGTCGTTACAGATCTACCTGCACGCAGGCGAGGTCGATGAGGCGCAGCAGGAAGCGAATGCCCTGCAGGTAGGCGCGGCGCGTGATGCGCTCGTCGGTGCCGTGGACGCCTCGGGCGCACTCGTCGTCATCGACCACGAAGGCCGAGAAGCGAATGCAGGCGGGGCAGATGTGTTCGTAGTTGGCCGCGTCGGTGGCGCCAATGACCGTGGAAGGCACGACGCGCACGGGCGTGCGGCCGCTGCTCTCGCCGGGCTCGCGGAAGTAGCGGCCTGCCGCTGCGCGCACGTAGGCGAGGCCGGCGCCGGCGGGTTCGGGCGCGTGCGTGGCCTCCGAGCTGCCGGGACCCAGCTCCACCGTGACGCCCAGGTCTGCCACGGCCTCGCGGCAGCGCTCGAGCACGTCTGCGCGCGTGGTGCCCTCG
>NZ_CEVYAT010000137.1:0-4258 GCF_982402205.1 Parolsenella sp.
TGTAGCTCGGCAGCCAAACCTCGATGTCGTAGGTCTGACGGGCAGAGAAGCCCAGATCGCCGGTGCACAGCGAGATGACGCGGTAGGGCAGGCCCAGCTGCTGCAGCAGGTACTCGGCCTCGTGCGTCATGCTCTCGAGCTCGGCGTCGGACTCCTCGGGCTTGGCGAACTTGACCATCTCTACCTTGTCGAACTCGTGCTGGCGAATGATGCCGCGGGTGTCGCGGCCAGCGGAGCCGGCCTCCTCGCGGAAGCACGGGGTAAAGGCGGTGTAGCGACGCGGCAGGGTATCGGCGTCGAGGACCTCGCCGGCGTGGAGGTTCGTGAGAACGACCTCGGCCGTGGGGATCAGGAAGTTGTCGCCCGACACGTGGTAGGCGTCATCCTCGAACTTGGGGAGCTGGCCGGTGCCAAACATGGTCTGACGCTTGACGACGATGGGCGGCCACCACTCCTTGAAGCCGCGGGCCGTGTGCGTGTCGATGAAGAAGTTGATGAGGGCGCGCTCGAGGCGGGCGCCGGCACCACCAAGCACGGTGAAGCGGCTACCGGAGAGCTTGTTGCCACGGTCGAAGTCGAGGATGTCAAGGTCGATGCCAAGGTCCCAGTGGGCCTTGAACTCGAAGCCCTCGGCCTCGAAGTCGCGCGGGGTGCCCCAGCGACGACGTTCGATGTTCTCGGTCTCGTCGACGCCCACGGGCGTGGCCTCGCACGGGATGTTGGGCAGGTGGGCCATGAAGTCATAGAGGTCGGCCTCGAGCTTGGTGCGACGCTCGGCCAGGCCCTCGATCTTCTCGTTGACCTCGCGGACAGCCTCCTTGGCGGCCTCGGCCTCGTCCTTCTTGCCCTCCTTCATGAGGGCGCCAATCTTCTTGGACTCGGCGTTGCGCGTGGCCTGGAGCTCCTCGACCTCACCAATTACGGCGCGACGCTCGTCATCGAGCTCAAAGAACTTCTCGCGGTCCCAACTGGACTGACGGTTCGCCATGGCAGCATCGATAGCATCGGGGTTTTCGCGAACGAACTTCATGTCGAGCATGTGAGTAACCTCTCGTTGCCGTCTGGACGCGCGGCTGAATGCCGCTCGCCTCATGCGGGCATAAGACCCGCAGGATGAACTGGTAGCCAAGTATATACTTATGACCGTTAATGACGAACACGCGCGCCATTGCCACATTGGCGAAAATGACGCTGGAAGGGCGGCTCACGGTGGATATCGCAGGCATCTTTACCTGGCTCTTTAGCTCGCGAGAGGGCGTCTTTGTCCTGCTCGGCGTCATTCTTGTTGGCTTCCTCATCGCGGCGCTTCTGCTCGAGCGCAAGACACGCAAAGACTTCGACTGCTACGATGACGAGACGGACGACGAGAGCGGCTGGTCGCTCTTTGACGACGACAACAAGTAAGGCCTAGGGGCGCGGGAGACCGCGCCCTACTTATATGTAGAGCTAGCGCGCAGCACTACAAGGCGTAGCAAGCAGTGGCCGAAGCTTGCGGGCAGACGCCGGGCAAACGATCACTGCCACACGAGCCAATCAGCCAAGCACCCGCTTTTACGCACCGCCGCCAACCGAACACTCGCCTCTACACATCGGCACCAACCGAGCACCCGCCTTTGCGCTTCGTCTACCATCGAGCACCCGCTTTTACGTGCTAGGAGCCCTCTGAGCGCGTAAAAGTGGGTGCTCAAAGTTTTGATGCGTAGATATGGGTGCTCGAGTGGCTGGAATCTATGCGAAAGAAGCAGGACATCGAAGTCGGGGGCGTCAGCGACCCCCAAATAAAGAACGTAAATGGCCACAGGGTGGGAAGCACCAATGGCCCCAATAGCATTGTTGCCGAGAAGGGCGACGGCCTCGCGGCCCTTTTCGGCAACAAAAAAGGCTCCAGCGAACCGGAGCCTCTCAAATTCATGGTGCGGGCGAAAGGACTTGAACCTTCATGGGGTTGCCCCCATACGGACCTGAACCGTACGCGTCTGCCAATTCCGCCACGCCCGCAAATGCAGGATTGATATTACCCGATGCCCCAACTCACACGCAAGAACTTTTTTGAAAAATGTGCCGAGAAGGACCAAAGTGCCGTCCCTCGCATAATGGGCGCCCTTCTCCCCACATAAGCTGCGCCTCTAATACGGGGTAAAATCGTGCCGAGAATTCGCACCGGCACACGCAGCTGAAACGAGGAAGGCCGTGCAGGACCCCAACCCCACACAGATGGGCTGGGCGGCGCCGCCCCAACAGGCGCAGCCCCAGGCCGAGCAGCCCCTGCTGCTGGCCAGGTACCGCGTGGTCGAGACGCGCGGCACAGGTGGGTTTGGCGCGGTCCACGTCTGCTGGGACACGCGCCTCGAGCGCAGGGTCGCCATCAAGTGCATGCCGCTCACGGCGGCGCCGGGCATGTCCTCCTCCACCTTGGCCGAGGCGCTCGACGAGGCCCGCATCACCTCGCGCCTCACGCACCCCAACATCGTCACCGTCCACGACTTTGCGGTCGAGGGCTCGGTTGCCTATCTCATCATGGAATACGTAAACGGTCTCACCCTAGCCGAGCTCATGAGCCGCGTCGAGGGCGGCGTGCTCACCTATGACGAGTGTGCCCACGTGCTCTCGAGCCTTGCCGCCGCACTCGACTTTGCCCACGCAAACGGCGTGCTCCACCTCGACATCAAGCCCTCCAACGTCTTCATCGACGGCTCGGGCATCGTGAAGCTCGGCGACTTTGGCATGGCGAGCCTCTCGAGCGTGGCCGGCTGGGAGGGGGCGCGCGGCGGCACCGTTGGCTACATGCCTCCCGAGCAGCTCGAGGGCGGTCTCGTCGACGAGCGCACGGACATCTTTGCGCTGGGCGTCGTGTGCTATCAGGCGCTCACGGGCACGAGCCCCTTCGCGGCCAAGGACGCCGAGACGTCGCGCAAGAAGATTGAGCGCGGCGCAAAGCCGTTGGGTAAGGTCGAGGGCGAGCTGGCGGGCCCGGTGAGCGACCTTCTGGGCCGCGCCATCTCGGCAGACCCCTCGGAGCGGCCCAACACGGCGGGCGAGCTTGCCAAGCAGGTCGTTCCCTACCTGGGAGACGAGGACGAGGGGCGCGCCTCGGTGGCCTCGCTCGTGGCCCAGGCAAACGGCGAGCCAGACCCCAACGCCGAGGCCTGGGAGCAGGCTGCCCACGTGAGCGCCCGCGAGCGCTGGCCTTGGCTCCCCGGCCTCTGCGCGAGAGGCTCCGTCGCCCTCGCCTGCGCCGGGGTGGCCGCACGCGTCGCCACCCCGCTCGCGCTTGCGGCGGGCATCGACGCGCCGCCTGCCGCCTGCCAGCTTGTCGCCGCGGGCGCGCTCGCGCTTCTTAGCGGGCTTTTGCCCAGCGTGGGAGGCATGGTGGCCAGCGCGCTCGTTGTCTGCTCCATGCTGTGCGGCGGCATGTACTCGCCTGCCTTCCTCGTGGCGCTGCTCGCCGCGGCCGGGCTCGTGGCATGGCACGTCGCCTTCGCCGCAGGCCAACGCCTGGGCCCCGCAGCCCTGCTCATGCCCGCGGCGCTCTGCTCGCCCTACGCGGCTCCCGCGCTTGCGGCGGGCGCCCTCAAGCCCCAGGTGGCGCTGGCAACCGCACTCCTGGGAGGCGCCTTGGGGCGTCTCATGCCCCTCGCCACCACGGCACCGGACGGGGAGCAGTTCGCGCAGGCCGCGCTTGACCTCGCGACGAGCCCCGCCACATGGATCTGTCTCGCGGGATGCGCACTGGCCGCCTGGCTGGGATCTGCCCTGGGCGCCAGAAGAGGCGGGGCACGGGGAATGCTGGGTCAGGTTGCGTGCCTCGCCACCCTCGTGAGCACCCAGCTGCTGTCCGCACGAGTGGAGAATGGCGGGGTTTGGGGTCCGCCCGCCGCGGGCGACCTTGGCGTTGCGCTAGGCTGTTCAGTACTTGTGATCATTGTCATCTCGACCCTCGGCCCCCTGCCGAGTCTTGCGGAGGATGAGTAGCGTGAACTTTCTAAACGTGTTCGAGCAGCGCGTCGGAGGACTCTTTGGCGCAACCGCCCAGGGCCTCACCGCCCCGTTCTCCTTCAAGAAGCTCGCCAAGAAGGCCGCGCGCGAAATGGAGGCCGAGACCTTCGTCATCGACGGCGTCGACACGGCGCCCGCCCTCTACACCATTCTGGTGTCGAGCGAGGACGACCTCGCCATGAGGCCGCTCTACGCCCAGCTCACCAGCGAGACCGCCCAGTTCATCGAGGGCCAGGCCCAGGACTAGGGCTACGTCTTCGTG
>NZ_CEVYAT010000138.1:0-4232 GCF_982402205.1 Parolsenella sp.
GCCCTATAATCTCCCCCATGGAGAAGAGAGCTGACACAGCGAGGTCCGCATCTGGCGCCTTTGCCTGGGAGGGCAAGGCGATAGGCCTTCTTGACCTTGATGCCTTCTTTGCGTCGGTGGAGCAGCTCGACCACCCCGAGTGGCGCGGCAAGCCCGTCATCGTGGGCGGTGACGCCGACCGCAGGGGCGTGGTCTCGACGGCCTCGTACGAGGCCCGCACGTTTGGCGTGCACTCGGCCATGCCCGCGGCCCAGGCGGCGCGCCTGTGCCCCGACGCCATCTGGACGCACGGCCGCTTTGACCGCTACCGCGAGGTGAGCTCGCGGGTCATGGGAATCATTGAGGACGAGACGCCTCTGGTGGAGCAGGTGTCAATCGACGAGGCCTTCTTCGACGTGACGCCGGGCCGCTACTCGCGCGAGAGCCCCGTCGACATCTGCCGTCGCATCCAGGGTCGCGTGAGCGAGCTGGGCGTGAGCTGCTCGATTGGCCTAGGCGTGAGCAAGAGCGTGGCCAAGGTGGCCTCTGAGCGCGACAAGCCGCGCGGCCTCACGGTCGTGCTGCCCGGCAGCGAGGCGAGTTTCCTCGCTCCCCTGCCCGTACGCGCCATGAGCGGCATCGGTCCCGCCACCGAGGCACAGCTCGCCAAGATGGGCATACGCACCCTCGGGGCCCTCGCCAAGGCCCCCGAGGGGGAACTACGCCGCATGCTTGGCGTCGCCGGTCCCGAGCTCAGGCTGCGCGCGATGGGAGCCGACGCCTCCCCCGTGGGCGAGCGCTCCAACCCGCGGGCCGCGAAGTCGGTATCGAACGAGCGCACCTTTGCGACGGACCTCTACGACGGGCCCTCGATTCGCTCGGCGCTCGACGCGACGTGCGCGATGGTGGCACGCCGCCTGCGCAGGAAGAACATGGCGGGCTCGTGCGTCACCGTGAAGCTCAAGCCCGACGCCTGCACCTCGCGCACGGCGCAGGCGCGCCTGGGCCAACCAAGCGACGACGAGGAGGAAATCCGCGCCCTGGCGCGCAAGCTCTTGGACCAGCTCTGGCGCGAGGGCACGCCCGTGCGCCTCATCGGCGTGGGCGTGTCGGACTTCTCGGAAGGGGTGCCGCGCCAACTCGACTTGTTCGAGGACCCAGCCCAGGCGCGCAAACGCGAGTCGATGCGCGCCCTGCACCGCACGACCGACGCGCTGCAGGAGCGGTTTGGCACCGACGCGGTGGCTTTTGGCCGCGACATCAGGCTGAGGCAGGCCACGACCAACACCCAGCCCCAGCACAAGGAGGACGACTAGCCCGTAGGGTCCAACCCGGGCTAGTCGACGAGCGGCAGGTCGATCGCGGGGGCGTCGCCCCAGAGCCGCTCGATGCGGTAGAAGTCGCGCCCCTCGGGCGAGAACACGTGGACGACCACGCACCCGTAGTCGAGCAGCATCCACGGGCCCGCTTGGACACCCGTGACGGAGAGCGGCGTGAGGCCGCAGTCGAGGCGCACGCGCTCCTTCACCTCGTCGATGACCGAGCTCGCGAGGTGCTCGTTGGGCGCGGTGCACACGACGATGGCATCGGTGACGTCGCTCAGGGAGGAGACGTCGAGCGCGACGATGTCACAGGCCTTCTTGGCGTCTGCAGCGAGGGCCGCGGTACGTGCGATGTCGGTCGAGGGAACCATGCCTGCTCACTTTCCGGCCCGCGCGCCGCGCGCGAGCACGAGCTCGTTGTAGATGGAGAGGGTGCCGGGATAGAGATAGCGCCTCGTGTCGATGACGTAGGAGATGCCGTCGGAGAAGCACGTCCAGAAAAGGTCGTCGAGGGTCGCCTTGCCCACGAGCTTGCGCTGGCGCCTGATGGCGTCGGCAGGCTTTCTCAGCGGCTCGATGCCGTCTGCCACGAAGACTACCATGTCGAGCGGGCTCATCTGGGCATTTCCGAGCGTGTGTCGGTCGATTGCCTGCCACACACAGCCGGGCAGCTCGCCGAAGCGCGCGGGCAACTCGCGCGCGGCGATCATGCCGTGGAGCAGCGGCTCCACGAGGGAGAGGTCGACGCCCAAATCGATGCCGAGCTCGCGGGCGCGCTCGATGGATCGCTCCTTGGGAAGAACCTTAGACCAGTCGTGCAGGATGCCGCTCACGCGGGCGAGGTAGGGGTCGACGCCATAGGCGATCGCCATGCGCTCGGCCGTGAGCCCCACCGAGAGCGAGTGGGCCAAGCGCTTGGGCTTGGGCGCGAGCTGCTCGGCAGCCGCCGCCTCGTAGGCACGGATAGCCTTGAGCTGGTCCTTGGTGTAGGAGGGCTCGATGCCGCCCAACCACGCAGGGACGCCATTGGGCCAGGTCTTTGCGAGGGTCTTGTCTTGCAACGTACTAGTCCTCCCTGTTGAGGCCACCCATAAGGCCCAGGGCGTCGGGCGCCGTGTAGGCGGGCTCGGCGGCCCCATAGAGGCCGCGCTTCTCGATGTAGCCAATGACCGAGTCGGACGTAAGGTAGCGAATCGACTGGCCCTCCCCCACGCGACGGCGCAAGTCGCTCGACGAGATGGCAAGCGCGGGAACCTCGAGGTAGCTCACCGTGAAGTCGATGCCCGAGGCGGCGATGCTCGCGCGAGCGCGCGCAAGGTCGTAGCCGGGGCGCGTAGCGCCCACGAGGTGCGCAAGCTCGGCGATGCGGGCGGCGTTTCTCCAGGTGATGATGTCGATGATGGCGTCTGCGCCCGTGATGAAGTAGAGCTCGACGTTTGCGGGGTAGTGCGCGCGCAGAAGCTCGAGCGTGTCGACCGTGTAGGTTATTCCGGGGCGGTCGACCTCCATGCGGCTCACGAGGAAGCGCGGGTTGTCGGCCGTGGCGAGCAGCGTCATGGCGTGGCGATCCTCGGGCGTCGAGACGCGACGGTCCTGCTTGAAGGCGGGAGAGCCCGCAGGCACGAACACGACCACGTCGAGCCCCAGGTCGCGGCAGGCCTGCTCGGCCGCCACGAGGTGGCCGTTGTGGATGGGGTCGAAGGTGCCACCCATGATGCCCAGGCGATAGGTGCGCGAGGGGTCCTGCCCAAGAAGTGGCAGGTCGGAGGTTGCGGCCGCGTCGATGATGACGCCGCTGTCGGTGACGCTACCCATCTACGCGCGCACCTGCCCCTCTCCGCGCAGCAGGCACTTGGTGGTCGTGAGGGCGCTCGCCCCCATGGGGCCGCGGGCGTGCAGCTTCTGGGTGGAGATGCCAATCTCGGCGCCAAGGCCAAACATGCCGCCGTCGGTGAAGCGCGTCGAGGCGTTGACGTAGACCGATGCCGCGTCGACGCGGGCAAGGAAGGCCTCGGAGGCGGCGACGTCGTCGGTCACGATGCACTCGGAGTGCTGCGTGCCAAAGCGGTTGATGTGGTCGATGGCCTCGTCCACCCCGTCGACGACGCGAACGGCGAGCTCGAGGGCATCGTACTCGGTGGCCCAGTCGGCCTCGGTGGCGCTCAGGAACTGCTCGCGCTCGGTCAGGCCGGCATCGCGGGCGAAGGCACAGGTGGCCTCGTCGCCATGGAGCAGGACGTGCCAGTCGCGGCAGGCCGCGACGAGGCACGGAAGGAACTCGTCTGCCACGACGGTGTCGACGAGGACCGTCTCAATGGCGTTGCAGACGCCGGGACGCTGGGTCTTGGCGTTTTCGATGATCGCGAGCGCCATGTCGAGGTTGGCCTTGGCGTGCACGTAGACGTGGCAGTTGCCCTCGCCCGTCTGGATGACGGGCACCGTGGCCTGCTCGACGCAGGTACGGATGAGCGAGTGGCCGCCCCGCGGGATGAGCACATCGACCAGGCCGTTGGCGTGCATGAGCTCCACGGTCTCGTCGTGGCCCTCGCTCACGAGCAGCGTGGCGCAGTCCGCTGGAAGGCCCACCGAGGCGATGCCCTCGCGGCAGGCCTCGCAGATGGCCAGGCACGACTCTCGGGCGGCCGACCCTCCGCGCAGCACGACGGCGTTGCCGGAGCGCAGGGCGAGGCAGATGGCGTCGGCGGTGACGTTGGGGCGTGCCTCGTAGACTATGGCGATGACGCCGAGCGGCACGCGGACCTGCGTGAGGCGAATGCCGCTCGCGAGCGTGCGGCCGCCGACGACCTCGCCGATGGGGTCTGCCTGCCCCGCGACCTCGAGCATGCCGGAGACGATGCCGTCGATGCGGGTGTCGTCGAGCATGAGGCGGTCGAGCAGGGGCCCAGGCATGCCGCTCTCGCACCCGCGCTC
>NZ_CEVYAT010000139.1:0-4080 GCF_982402205.1 Parolsenella sp.
CCCTCACGGCGCGCGAGAACGTGGCGCTGCCGCTCACCATCGCACGCGCGGCCTCAGGCGAGACGCTCGCCCGCGTGGAGCAGATTGCCCGCCGCCTGGGCATCGACGAGGTGCTCGACAAGTACCCTTACCAGCTGTCCGGCGGCCAGCAGCAGCGCGTCGCCGCGGCCCGCGCCCTCGTAACCCGCCCCGCCGTGATCATGGCCGACGAGCCCACGGGCGCGCTCGACTCCAAGAACGCGCGCCTGCTACTCGAAAGCATGCAGAGCCTCAACGAGGGTGCGCGCGCCACGATCCTCATGGTGACCCACGACAGCTTCGCCGCGAGCTACACCCAGCGCGTGCTGTTCATCCGCGACGGGCGCATCTTCACCGAGCTGCGCCGCGGCGCCTCGAGCCGCCGCGAGTTCTTCGACCGCATCATGGAGGTCGTCGCCGTGATGGGTGGTGACGGTTCCGATGCTCTGTAAGCTCGCCTGGGGAAACGTCCGCCGAGCCGGGCGCGACTACCTCGTCTACCTGCTCACGCTCACCCTGGGCGTGGCCGTGTTCTACGCGTTCAACACCGTCTCGATGCAGGCGGACCTCGCCGGCATCCCCATGGAGGGCCTCTCCGAGCTCCTCGGCGAGGCACTCGGCGACCTCACCTACTTCTTGGCCGCCATCATGGGCTTTCTCATGGTCTACGCAAATAACTTCATCATGAAGCGGCGCAAGAAGGAGTTTGGCCTCTACCAGGTACTGGGCATGACGCGCGGGCGCGTGGCCCTTATCATGGCCCTCGAGACGGCCATCGTCTCGGGCGCCGCGCTGGTGCTGGGGCTGCTCCTTGGCGTGGGCGTCTCGTGGGTCATGACGTTCTTCACCGCCTCGATGTTCAAGGCGCAGATCTCGACCTTCCACTTCTTCTTCTCGCTCGACGCCCTGCGTCTCACGGTGTCGTGCCTCGTCACGATCTTTGTGGTGACGCTCGCGTTCAACCTGCGCGTTGTTGCCCGCACGCGGCTCATTGGCCTCATGAGCGCAAGCCGCCAGAACGAGCAGGTCAAGATGCGCAAGGCGTGGGTGTCGGTTGCGCTGTTCGCGGCGGGCGCGGCGCTTGTGGGCGTGGCCTACGCGCGCCTGCTGCACGACGGCTTTCCCATCGACCTCGTGGGCGACGAGCTCGACCAGGGCATGACGCAGTTCGAAATCACCACGGGCATGGTTACGGCCGGCACCATCATGCTGTTCTTTGGCCTGTCGGGCGCGCTTCTCGCCCTGGTACAGCGCCTGCGAGCCGTCTACTGGCGTGGCCTCAACATGTTCACGCTGCGTCAGCTTGCGGCCAAGGTGAACACCGTGTCGCTCTCGATGGGCGTCATCTCGATGATCCTGTTCCTCGCCATTACCTCCGTTACCTGCGGTATGTCGGTTGCGAGCGTCATGAGCGAGAACCTCGAGATCAACAATCCCGTGGACGTCTCGAGCACCTACACCTACAACTCGGCCGTGTTGTCCGGCTTCTTCGAGAAGCTTGGCGGCGATGGGTTTGCTTACGCGCGCGAGCCGCTCGACATCTACGACAACCTGCGGGGCATCAAGCTCGATGACGGCTCGTATGGCATGGCCGAGAAGAGCGCGGACAAGGCCAGCGCCCCCGAGGAACTCGACGCGCGCCAGGTTTTGGGCGACCACGTGCAGATCGACCAGTACTACTCCATTCCCGCGAACACGATGGACGCGCCCGAGGTGTCGCCGTCTGCGCTCTCCCGGCAGCTGGGCATCGAGACGCCCGCGGCCTTTGGCTACACCAACTCGGAGACCTTTGGCCTGTACGTTGCCTCTGAGAGCCAGTACAACGCGCTACTTTCCCTGCGGGGGCTTCCCCAGGTGAGCCTGGGCGAGGACGGCTACCTCATCACCTGCGACATGGGCGAGACCGCAAGCGACCTGTACGACCACTTCATGAGCGAGGGCCAGACGCTTACAATCGCGGGCCACGAGCTGCGTCCCGTTGCGAGCAAGGTCGATGTGGAGGCAGGCGCCCTAGGCAACTCCGCGATGGGTAGCAACCCCGGCACCGTCATCGTGCCCGACGCGGTGCTCGCAGAGGCCAACTACACGCTGGCCTTCAGCACGTTGCTCGCCAACTACCGCCAAGACGTCACCACCAAGCAGGGCGACGACTTCTTCGATGGCCTCGTCCTCACCACCCTTGGTGAGCAGGACGGCGGCGACCTGCCATGCGGCTACTGGAGCCAGACCATCGTCCGCCGCAGCGAGATGTACGAGCAGTCCAACTCGATGCGCGGCCTCATCAGCTACCTGGCCATCTACATTGGCTTTGTGCTCGTGGTGGCGTGCGCCGCGATTCTCACGATCCAGCAGCTCTCGGGCGTGGCCGACTCCACGCGCAGCTACCGCGTGCTGTCTGAGCTGGGATGCGAGACGAGCGAGATTCGCCACTCGGTGCTGGCGCAGCAGGCCGTGTTCTTCGTGTTTCCGCTGGTGGTGGGCGTGGCTCACTCGTCCGTTGCCCTGCACGTAATCATCGACCTGGTGAAGGTCATGGGCAACATCTCGATTGGTGGCACGGTGGGACTCACCTGCGCGGTGTTCCTCGCGGCCTACGGTGGCTACTTCGTGCTCACCTACGTGATGGGCGCCGGCATCGTGCGCGACGCGATTCGCGTGAGGAAGAGCGAGTAGCGGCCAGAGGACAACTAAAGCCGACGCACGACCGGCGGGGCCTGCGGCATGACGCCGCAGGCCCCGCACTCAACCTGAAAGGCATTTCCGCAGCGTTACCCTTTTGTGCGCGAGCATGCACGGGAGTCATCAAACCCGTATCCTGTTAGAGCTTCATATGGTGCCGGAGCGCCCCCTCGCGCCGGCACGCTCGAAAGGACACGCATGACCACTCACCGCAACATGACCCGCCGCGCGTTCCTGCGCACCGCGCTGGGCGCCGGGTCGCTCGTGGCGCTGCCCGCGCTCGCAGGCTGCCAGCGCCCCTCCACCATCCCCGTCGTCGAGTCTGGCACCGGTGACGCTCGCGAGGACCGCTCGGACGAAATCCTTGGCAAGGCGCAGATCCGCGTAGGCATGGAGGTTGCCTACGCCCCCTACAACTGGCAGACGTCAGAGCCCGGCGAGTACACCATCCCGGTCGACAACGTGAGCGGCGCCTACGCCGACGGCTACGACGTCCAGTTCGCCAAGCTCGTGTGCGAGAAGCTCGGCGGCGAGCCCGTTGCGGTGAAGATGACCTTCTCTGGCCTCATCGACGCCCTCAACAACGGCCAGATCGACCTCATCATCGCCGGCATGAGCGCCACCGACGAGCGCCGTCAGTCCGTCGACTTCTCCGACCCCTACTTCGTGGGCTACTTTGGCCTGTTCGTGAAGGAGGGCTCCAAGTACGAGAACGCCACCAAGCTGTCTGACTTCTCGGGCGCGCAGGTGCTGGGCCAGAAGGACACGATGCTCGACACCGTCATCGACGAGATCCCCGGCGTCATCCACCAGGCCCCCGTCGACTCGGTGCCCAACGTGTTCAGCCACCTGCTGCAGGGCACCTGCGACGCGGTGACCTACAACACCGAGAACGAGGAGGGCTACATGAAGCAGAACCCCGGCATCGTGCCCGTCCGCTTTGCCGAGGGCGAGGGCTTCCAGCAGGACGTTGCCTGTAACGTGGGCATGCGCAAGGGCTCGGCCAAGCTGCTCGACATCATCAACGAGGTCGTCGACGGCGTGAGCGAGGACGAGCGCAGCGCCATGTGGCAGGCCTGCCTCGACCGCCAGCCGGAATAGGGAGCGAGCCCCATGAAGTCACTCAAGCGTCTGGCCTCCTTCTGCGCGGCCGACCACCGTTACGTCTTCCTTGGCACGAGCGCGATCGCGGCCGTGGGCCTGTGGTTCTCGCAGCAGGCGCCCACGCCCATGAGCGCGCTGGCGCCCCTGGGCATCGCCCAGGACCTGCCGTGGCTCGTCCTGTGGGCCTGGCTCGCCGTCTCGGCCGTGGCCCTGCTCAACAAGCTCGTGCGCTGGCGCGACTACGCCGCCACCTCTCCCCTCGCCCGCCCGGCCGCCAGG
>NZ_CEVYAT010000140.1:0-4058 GCF_982402205.1 Parolsenella sp.
GGGGTTCCCCAGCCCCGCCACGAGGCGAATCTGCTTTGGCTGCGCTGCTGCCATGCTGCTCCTTCACAAACGGGCCGCGCGCCCATGAGGAGCGCGCGGCCCAGACTAACAAACTGCTGCTAAGACCACTCAGCCCTAGAGGTTGAAGCGGCCACCCACCATGCCGGAGACCGAGGTCTCGGTGAAGACGTGGTAGATGCACTCGGCAATCTCGTTGGCAACCGAGATGGTGTGGATCTTGCCGGTGAGGTTCTCGGCCGGCTGGGGCACCGAGTCGGTGACGACGCACTCGACGATGGGGGCGTCCTCGAGGCGCTCGACCGCGGGGCCGGAGAAGATGCCGTGGGTGGCGCACACGTGGATGTCGCCGGCGCCCAGGTTCTTGAGCTCGCGGATAGCGGCGCACAGGGTGCCCGCGGTGTCGATCATGTCGTCGTTGATGATGCAGGTCTTGCCCTTGATGTCACCAATGATGCCCATGACCTCGGCGGCGTTGTGGCGCGGACGGCCCTTGTGGGCAATGGCGAGGCTGCAGCCAAGCTGGTCGGACAGCTTCTTGCAGGCCTTGGCGCGACCCACGTCGGGCGAGACGACGACGGTGTTGTCCCAGTCGAAGTTCTTGTTCTTGAAGTACTCGCCAAACAGCGGTAGCGCCGTGAGGTGGTTGACCGGGACGTCGAAGAAGCCCTCGATCTGGCCCTGGTGCAGGTCGAGCGTAATCACGCGGTCGATGCCGGCGGTCTCGAGCAGGTTGGCGACGAGGCGCGCGGTGATGGGCTCGCGGGGGCCGGCCTTGCGGTCCTGGCGGGCGTAGGCGTAGTGGGGGATGACGGCGGTGACCGAACGGGCCGAGGCGCGGTGGGCGGCATCGGCCACGATGAGGGTCTCCATCATGAGGTCGTTGACGTTCTTGCCCACGATGGACTGGACGAAGAATACGTCGCAGCCGCGGACCGTCTCGTCAAAGCGGGCGTAGATCTCGCCGTTGGCGAACTGCTCGAGCACGAGGCCGTCGACCTCGACCCCCAGGATGCCGGCGATGTCGGCCGCGAGCTTGGGGTTGCTCGAGCCGGAGTAAATCCTCAGCCGCTTCTTAATCGGGACGAGTTGATCGAGGTCTTCGTACATCTGGTTGCCGCCCTTCCGTCGACTCTTTGCTGGTTGCGCGCGGTGCCGGGCCCAAAATGGGGGTTGGGCAGGCGGCGCCGTGGTCGCACGTCATCACATGGTACTTCATGAAGGTCGCCGCGAGCGCGTGCCCGCGGCGACTGGCTGGTTATTTCTGTGCGCGGAGCTTCTCGAAGTGGGCGGGAGCCCAGTCCTCGATGACCGTCTGGCGGGCGCGGCCCAGGGCCAGCGCGTCTGCCGGGACGGGCTCGGTGATGACCGAGCCGGCGGCCACGAGAGCGCCGTCGCCAATCTCGGCGGGGGCCACCATCATGGTGTCGGAGCCCACGAAGACGTTGTCGCCGATGACGCTCTTGTGCTTGTGCACGCCGTCATAGTTGCAGGTGATGGAGCCCGCGCCGATGTTGACGCCCTCGCCCATCGTGGTGTCGCCGATGTAGGAGAGGTGCGGCACCTTGCTGCCGCGGCCAATCGTGGACTTCTTGATCTCGACGTGAGTGCCTGCCTTGGAGTTGTCGAGCATGTGGGTGCCGGGGCGCAGGTAAGCGCGCGGGCCGCAGTCGACGCCGTTCTCGAGCACGGCGTCGATGGCGACCGTCTCGTCGATGACGCAGTCGTCGCCGGCGCTCGTGTTGGTAAGGCGCGTGTTGGGGCCAAGCTGGCAGTTCTCGCCCACGTGGCAGGTGCCGATGAGGTGGGTCTGCGGCCAGACGATGGTGTCGCGGCCAATGGTGCAGTCCGGGCCGATCCAGGCCTGCGCGGGGTCGATGAACGTGACGCCGGCGGCCATGAGCTGCTCGTTGATGCGGTCGCGGGCGATGGCCGTGAGCTGGGCGAGCTGCGCGCGCGAGTTGACGCCCAGGCCCTCGCGCCAGTCGTCGCAGCGGAAGGCGCGAACGGCGTGGCCGTGGGACTTGAGGATCTCGAGCATGTCGGGCAGGTAGTACTCGCCCTGGGCGTTGTCGCAGCCAACCTCGCCGATGTGGGCCGCGAGCGGCGCGCCGTCGAAGGCGTAGCAGCCGGCGTTGCACTCGGTGAGCGTGGCGGCCTGCTCGGGCGTGCAGTCCTTCTGCTCGATGTTGCGCTCGATGGTGCCGTCGGCGGCCAGTACGATGCGGCCGTAGCCAAACGGGTCGGGCGGCACGATGGTGAAGGCCGTGGCCGCGGCGTTGCCGCCGCTCACGGACTCGGCGAAGGCGGCGACGGTCTGGCCGGTCACGAGGGGCAGGTCGCCGTTGAGCACCACGACGGGGCCGTCGCTGATGCCGGTGGCCTCGAGGGCAACCTTGACGGCGTGGCCGGTGCCCAGGCGCTCGGCCTGCTCGACGCACTCGACCGTGGCCGTGGCGCCTGCGTAGGCCTCGTTCACGATGGCGCGGACCTCGTCTGCGTGGCTGCCCACGACGACGATGACGCGCGTGCAACCGCCGGCGATGGCGGCGTCTGCCACCCACGAGATCATGGGCTTGCCCAAGATCTCGTGGGAGACCTTGGCGTGGTTTGACTTCATGCGGGTGCCCTCGCCGGCGGCGAGGATGATGGCGGTGGCGTTTGCCATGGATGCCTCCGTTGGTGTGGTTTCACAACAGAAGGCCATGATAACTCAGGGATGTGGAGCGCCCGAGGGGTGGAGGAGGGCGAGGGCCCGCGGCGCTGGTACGCGGCGTGGTTCTCGGCCATGTGATGGAGGCAGGCACGCCCCCATTGTCATGGCAGCAAAAAGCCAGCGCATCGCTGGGGTACTAGGATTCGAACCTAGGTAACGGGAATCAAAATCCCGGGTCCTAACCACTGGACGATACCCCAGCGACGAGCTGGCGAAGGTAAGTGTAGCAGCTCGGCCCGCCTTTGGGCGAGCGCGAGGACTGGGACAGTTGCTCAGGCAGGTATTGTCCCACTACAGAAGGTAGCGCTCGACGAAGTCGGCGAGGCCGTCCTGCTCGTTGGTGAGGTCCAGCACGTAGTCGGCCGCCTCGCGGGCAACGGGCGTGGCGTTGCCCATCGCGATGCCCAGGCCCGCGGCGCGCAGCATCTCGACGTCGTTGCCCGAGTCGCCGATGACGCAGACGTTGTCGAGCGTGCAGCCCAAGCGCCGGGCGAGCAGGTCCAGGCCGCCCGCCTTGCTCACGCCCGGCACGTTGAACTCGACGTTGTTGGGGCCGCAGGCGTTGGCCGTGAGGTCAAGCTCGCGGCCAAGGGCCAGGAAGTCGTCGTCCGTCCAGGGGCTTGCGTAGCGCACGCCCACCTTGGTGACGCCCCAGCGATTGGCCTCGATGAGGGCGGGCACATCGCAGCGGGTGAGCGGCTCGCTCCAGCGCTCGGGGCCGCGCACGCGCACGTACTCCTCGCGGCTGATGCAGTCGCCCAGGCGCGTGCCGTAGGGGTCGTCGAGGCACAGGTAGATGACCACGCCGGGCTGCTTGAGCCGGCGGATGAGCTCCGCGGCCTTGGCGGGGCCGATGACCTCGTGGTTGAGGAAGGTGCCGTGCACAAGGTCGCACACGGCGGCGCCGCACGCGCACACGGTGTAGTGGAAGTCGTCCATGCCCAGAACGCTCTGGGTGAGCCGCTGCCAGGTGCGGCCGGTGGTGGGCACGGGCTCGATGCCATGGCCGAGCAGGGTGCGGACGGCTGCCTTGGTGCGCGGCGTCACGCTCTTGTCGTCCCTCAGGAAGGTCCCGTCGAGGTCGAAGCCAAAGATCTTGATGTCGGCGGCCTTGGCCGCGACCTCTTCTGCCGTCATGCCCATGCGTTGTGCCCCTTTCGTGTCGTTGCTCCCCATGATAGCGGCGGCGGGCGCGGGACGCGGGGCGGACGTCCGTGCCGCCCGCATGTGTTCGCCGTCCGCGACAACGCCGCTCACATCTGCTTACCGCCCGTGCCGACCGCATACGCTTGCCGCCCGCCGCCCGCAACGGCCCCCCCCGCAG
>NZ_CEVYAT010000141.1:0-4058 GCF_982402205.1 Parolsenella sp.
GCCTCCCAGTGGCTGCTCACCGCGCTCACGAACCGCATCGCGGCCTCGATCGTGCGCGACATGCGCCGCGACGCCTTCGCCAAGCTGCAGGTGCTGCCGCTCTCCTACATCGACTCGCACCGCCACGGCGACATCGTGAACCGCGTCGTCACCGACATCGACCAGTTCTCGAACGGCCTCACGCTCACCTTCCAGCAGCTCTTCTCGGGCGTGCTCACGATCGTGCTCACGCTCGTGTTCATGTTCAGGTTGAACCCGGCCGTTACCCTCGTGGTCATCTGCGTGACGCCGGTGTCGATCTTCACCGCAAAGTTCATCGCCACCCGCGGCTACGCCCACTTTCACGAGCAGTCGGTTCGTCGCGGCGAGCTCACGGGCGCGGTCGAGGAGTACGTAGGCGGCATCCCCGTGCTCGAGACCTTCGACGCCCAGGACGTCGCCTGCGGGCACTTCCGCGAGGTCGACGCGCGCCTCTCGCAGGCGAGCTTCAAGGCCGTCTTCTACTCCTCGCTCGTGAACCCCACCACGCGCTTCGTGAACGCCCTCGTCTACGCGGGCGTGGGCATCTTCGGCGCTTTCGCGGCCATCGCGGGGAGCCTCACCGTGGGCGGCCTCACGGCCTTCCTCAGCTACGCCAACCAGTATACCAAGCCCTTCAACGACATCTCGGACGTCGTGACCGAGCTGCAGAACTCGTTTGCCTGCGCGGCGCGCCTCTACGAGCTGCTTGACGAGCCCGAGCAGACCCCCGACGCGCCAGGCGCCGTCGAGCTCGCGAACGTGCGCGGGCAGGTCGAGCTGCGCGACGTGGCCTTCTCCTACACGCCAGACCGCCCGCTCATCGAACACTTCTCGCTCAGCGTGCGCCCCGGCATGCGCGTCGCCATCGTGGGCCCCACGGGCTGCGGCAAGTCGACGATGATCAACCTGCTCATGCGCTTCTATGACGTCGACACGGGCCAGATCCTCGTCGACGGCCACGACGTCCGCGACATCACGAGGGCAAGCCTGAGGGCGGCCTATGGCATGGTGCTGCAGGAGACCTGGGTCAAGAGCGCCACCGTGGCCGACAACCTGCGCCTGGGCGCGTCGGATGCCACCGACGAGGAGGTGCGCCAGGCCGCCAAGGCAGCCTTTGCCCACGACTTCATCATGCGGCTGCCGCACGGCTACGACACGGTCCTCGGCGGCGACCAGTCCTCGATCTCTGCGGGGCAGCGCCAGCTGCTGTGCATCGCGCGCGCCATGCTCGCGAACGCGCCGATGCTCATCCTCGACGAGGCCACGAGCAACATCGACACGCGCACCGAGATCCTCGTGCAGCGCGCCTTCGAGCGGCTCATGGAGGGTCGCACGAGCTTTGTGGTGGCCCACCGCCTCTCGACCATCGTGGGCGCCGACCTCATCGTCGCCATGAGTGACGGCCGCATCGTCGAGACGGGCACCCACGAGCAGCTGCTCGCCGCCCACGGATTCTACGCAAGCCTCTACGAGAGCCAGTTCAGCTGACATAAATCGTGGAGGCCCGCCGAACGTTTTCGTCACTTCTTTGGCTACCAAGGGGCGACGGGGTTGGGCCGGCCACGCGATGGGGTATCATCCCTTAAGTGCCGCACGGGGACGCGGCATCAGGACTACGAGGAGCAGCATTGACGTTCAACGAGTGGCTAGAAAAAAAGGTCAGTCAGGGTTTCGAGACTGACAACGAGGCGCCGCTGGGCAGCTCCGACAATCCCTCGAGCAAGATCCTCACGTGGGCCAACGCCTTCACCGTGATGAGGATGGTCCTCACCTGCGTGTTTCTCGGCCTGTTCGTGAACGACGTCAACCGCCCGGTCGCCGTCGCCATCTACGCCATCGCCGCCTGCACCGACTGGGCTGATGGCAAGATTGCCCGCGCCACGCAGACCGTAAGCTGGTTTGGCAAGCTGCTCGACCCCTTGTGCGACCGCTTCCTGCTGTTCACGGGCGTCCTTGGCCTCGTGATTCGCGAGGAGCTGCCCGCATGGGTGGCCGTGCTGCTCATTTGTCGTGACCTCTACCTCGGCGGGGGCGCCCTCATCGTGCGCCGCTTCCGCGAGCGCCCCGTCGACGTCGTCTACATCGGCAAGATCACGACGGCCCTGCTCATGTTCGGCTTCTGCGACCTTCTGCTGGGGCTTCCCATCATCGACGGCCTGGGCCTCACGAGCGCCTCGTGGCTGCCCGGCCTCAACTCCGTCGCGGGGCCCGTTGGGCTGCTCTTCGTCTACGCGGGCTGCGTGTTCTCGATCATCACGGCCATCGTCTACACCACCGAGGGCGTGGCCATCGTCCGCGAGTCCATCAGGAGGGGGAGGAGCAAGTAGCATGAGTCACACGCGCACCTCAACGCTGCTCGTCCTCGCAACGCTCCTGCTCGCCCTCATCGCACATCCCACCCTTGCCCATGCTGACACCTCCGAGCCCGACCTCTCCGAGGCGCAGGCCGCCATCGTCGTCGACCAGACGGGCAGGGTGCTCTACGAGAAGAACCCAGACGCCCAGATAAACATGGCCTCGATCACAAAGATCATGACGGCCGTGGTCGCGCTCGAGAGCGGCACGCCGCTTGACACCGTCTGCACCCTGAGCACCCCCGAGCTCGCAGAGAACGCCATGGTAGCGGGCTACACCGCGGGCAGTACCTCCACGCTCTACGACCTTATGCGCGTCATGCTCGTCTACTCGGCAAACGACGCCGCCTACGAGGTTGCCCAGTGCGTGGGTGGCTCCCAGGAGGCCTTCGTCGCGAAGATGAACGACAAGGCCAAGGAGCTGGGCATGGACGACACCCACTTCGAAAACCCCCACGGCCTCGACGCGGACGGCCACCACTCAACGGTGCACGACCTCGCGATCCTTGCCCGCTACGCCATGACGACCCAGCCCTTCATCGCAGACACGGTGCGCCTGCCCGAGGTCACGGTCGAGGTGAACGGCGTGCAGCGCGAGTACCCGACGGTCGACCACCTGCTGGGCAGCTACCACGGCCTCATTGGCATCAAGACCGGCGCCGGCAACACCGTCACGGCCTTCATGGGCTGCGCCCGCAGGGGCGCCACCACGCTCTACACCGTCGTCTTGGGCTGTGCCACGGTGGACGGCCGCTTTGCCGACACGGAGTCGCTGCTTGACTGGGCCTATGGCGCCTACCAGGGCCACGTGCTCGCAAACGCCTCCCTGACGCTCGGGGCGCGCCCCTTTGCCTACGACCTCGCCTACAGCCTGCCGGTGAGCGCCTCGGCCACCACGCTCGGCCTCGTCTGGCCGGGCGGAGGCGACACGACCTACGCGCGCACCGCCTGCCACACCGACAAGCTCTGCGTGCCCGGGCAGACCGTTGGCGTCTGCAGCTGGAGCCAGGACGGGCGCAACGTTGGAAACGCCACGTATGCGTGCCACAATGAGCTTGAGCCCACCCGCAGCGGCCTTGGGCTCGTGGGGTACGTCTGCCCCGCCGTCTCGCCCGCAGCCTAGGCACGAAAGGCAGCCCATGTACGCCATCTCAACCGACAAGGCGCCGCGTACCTCACTTCCCTTCTCCGAGGGAACGAGCGCGGCACGCTTCGCGTTCGTCTCCGCCCAGCCGCCCGTTGACCCCGCCACCGGCAGGCTCGTCGAGGAAGGCCTCGGCGCCCAGGCCAACCAGTGCCTCGACAACGTCGAGGGCGTGCTCTCCGAGCTCGAGCTCACGTTTGCCGAGGTCACGAAGCTCACGATCTACCTTGCGGGAACGAGCGATTTCGCCTGCGTCGACCGCGTCTGCGCCCGTCGCCTCACGAAGCCGCTGCCCGCGGTGACCCGCCTCGAGGTTTGCTCGCTTCCCGGCGGCGTGCCCATCGCCATCGAGGCCATCGCCTGCCGCTAGGAGCGGCGTGGAGCGGTACAATCATGTTTCACGAACTCGCTATCAAGAGGAGCTAGCCATGCAGAACGACACCACCAAGAACGCAGCGGACGCAACCGCGATCTTCTGCATGCCCTCGGCAGACGCCACCGTACCCGACCTCATGGGAGGCTCGCGTCCCGAGTACCCC
>NZ_CEVYAT010000142.1:0-4034 GCF_982402205.1 Parolsenella sp.
GCCAAAAACACGTCAAATAGGTAACCTCCGGCGCGCGTGCCCACAGGAGGGATGAACATGTTTAGAATCGGCCTGCTCACGAGCGGCGGCGACTGCCAGGCTCTCAACGCCACGATGCGCGGCATCGTCAAGACCATCCTCAAGAACTCAAAGGACAAGGTCGAGATCTTCGGCTTCGAGGACGGCTATCAGGGCCTCATCTACGGCCGCTACCGTCAGATGAAGTGGAAGGACTTCTCGGGCATCCTCACGCAGGGCGGCACCATCCTGGGCACCTCGCGCACCCCGTTCAAGCTGCTCGACGTCCCCGAGGCCGACGGCGTCGAGAAGGTCCCGGCCATGGTCGCCACCTACCGCAAGCTCAAGCTCGACGTGCTGTTCGTGCTAGGCGGTAACGGCTCGACCAAGACGGCCAACCGTCTGCGCGATGAGGGCCTCAACGTCATCGCGCTGCCCAAGACCATCGACAACGACACCTGGGGCACCGACATGACGTTTGGCTTCCCCAGCGCCATCGACATCGCCACCAAGTGCATCGACGACATCCACACCACGGCCAACAGCCACCGTCGCGTCTTCGTCATCGAGATCATGGGCCACAAGGTGGGCTGGATCCCGCTGTATGCGGGCATCGCCGGCGGCGCGGACGTCATCCTCATCCCCGAGATTCCCTACAGCATGGACAACGTAGTCGCCGCGATCGAGCGGCGCGAGAATGACGGCGGGCGCTTCGCGATCGTCGTGGTGGCCGAGGGCGCCATCTCGCGCGAGGAGGCGGCCATGAAGAAGAAGGACTACAAGAAGAAGGTCGCCGCGAGGGTGCAGCCTTCCGTTGCCTACGACATCGCCGAGGAGATTGCCCAGCGCACCGACCGCGAGATTCGCGTGGCGGTGCCGGGCCACACCCAGCGCGGTGGCGAGCCGAGCGCCCAGGACCGAATCTTTGCCACCCAGTGCGGCGTCGAGGCCGCGCGCGGCGCGCTCGCGGGCGAGTTTGGCTACATGATTGCCCAGCGTGACGGCCACATGGCGCGCGTTCCGCTCGAGCAGGTGGCCGGCAAGCTCAAGTACGTCGACCCCAACTGCGAGCTCATCCAGGAGGCCAAGCTCCTGGGCATCTCCTTCGGCGACGAGTAGGCCGAGAGGGAGGTCAGGCGGCGTCCCAATGGCCCAGCCGAGAACGGCGCCGGGCAACACCCGAACGAGTTGGCTGAGAAAAACTGCAGGCACCAACCCATGCCCGCGATGGCACGCGCAAGCGCCGCCATCGCGGGCTTTTTTTGAGAGGCACATCCCGTACAATTTAATAAAGGACAGCCTCCAGCGGGGAGGCGACCATGAGCGAGACGACCGTTCAGTTCATGTGGTTCATCGTCATCACGTTGGTGGCAACGTTGTTGCAAATCGCCCTGTTCCTGGGCGTCGTTGCCCTGGTCGTCCTCATCGTCAAGAAGCTGTGGAAGTAGCTGACAGGCCGCACGCCCACACGTCATGCCGCGAGTCCGCGCGGCGCACCCGTCCAGCCCGTCAGCATCGCACCGGCCTACCCGGACCGCCGGCATCGTACCGGCTCGAACCGGCCCGCCGGCATCGCGCCCCACCTCACTCCCGCGCCCATCCAACCAAAAAGGCGCCCCGCCGCCGAACGCCGTCGGCAGCGGGGCGCCCGCGCATCAATCCAAATTAGCAGTCACTACGCCAGCGTGGCACCATCGGCACCGTCGATGCGGACGTCGGCGTCGTAGAACGCCTTCACCGCCGCGATCGCCAGGGCCACGTCGCGCGTGCCGCCCGTCTCGTAGCTCGAGTGCATGGCCAGCTGCGGCAGGCCCACGTCAACGGCGTGCATGCTGACCTGCGTGTTCGACAGGGTGCCCAGCGTGGAGCCGCCCGCCATGTCGCTGCGGTTGGCAAACACCTGCACGGGCACGCCGGCGTCTGCGCACACCGCCGCGAAGACCGCGCGCGAGAATGCGTCGGTGCAGTACTTCTGGTTCGCGGCCTCCTTCACCACGATGCCACCGTTCAGCACGCAGCGGTTGAGGGCGTCGGACTTGTCGGACTGGTTGGGGTGCACGGCGTGCGCGTTATCGCAGCTCACGAGCATCGAGCCGGCAATGGCGCGGCGCAGGGCCTCCTCGTCCTTGCCCAGCGCCGCGTTGATGCGACCCAGGGTGTCGGCGAGCAGGGTCGACATCGCGCCCTGCTTGGTGTTGGAGCCAACCTCCTCGTTGTCAAAGCAGCAGTAGACGCTCACGTCGCGCTGGTTGTCGCTCGCGAGGAGCGCCTTGAGTGAGGTAAACGCGCAGGCCAGGTCGTCAAGCTTGGGCGAGGACACAAACTCGTTAGCGGCGCCCCACACGCAGGCGCGCTGGCGGTTCACTAGGAACAGGTCGCGCGCCACGATCTGCTCGGGCGCGACGCCCAGGGCCTCGGCCACCAGGACGTCGACGGTGCCCACCGTGCAGTCGCCGGCCGACATGATGGGGCACAGGTCGCTCGCGCGGTTGGGCGAGAACTTCTCGTTCATAGCGCGGTTCATGTGGATGGCGAGGCTCGGGATGAGCGCCACGTCGCGGTCGAGCGACACGAGGCGGCTCTCGATGCGCGCGCCGTCGCGCACGAGCACGCGGCCGGCCAGCGACAGCGGCTTGTCGAACCAGGTGTAGTCGATCATGCCGCCGTAGGCCTCGGTGTCGAGGCGCAGGTAGGAGCTGGGGCCATCGAGCTCGCAGGCCGTCTTGAGCTTGAACGTGGGCGAGTCGGAGTGCGAGGCGGCAAGCTGGAAGTGGTACGAGCTGGCCTTGTCGTTGAGCTTCTCGCCCACCTTCCAGGCGATGACGCTCGAGTTGTTGCGACAGGTGTAGTACGAGCCGCCGGGACGCACCTCCCAAGCCGCGGTCTCGGGCAGGTAGGTGAAGCCCGCCTCGTCGAGATAGGTGCGGATGGTCGCCGCCGTGTGGAACATGCTCGGGCTCTTCTGGATGAAGTCGATGAGCTCCTCGGCAAGCGCCACGTCGGCCGCGGAGGTCTTGCTGGTGTTGGCCATGGTTTTCCCTTCCTTGGGTTATTGCCTCGTCCAGTCTATAGCACCCGTGATGCCGCGGCCGAGAAGGATGCGGGCAAACGGGGCGTCCTCCACCCCGCGCCGTACAATGGCGGCGAAGAATCGACGAGAGGAGACCCGCGTGACCGCATCGAACCCACTCAACGTCCTCGTGCTGCTGCCGCTTACGGACGAGCAGCGCGCCCACCTCGAGGCCGGCGCGCCCCACGCCCGCTACACCTACGTGACGCCCACAAGCCCGCTGGACGTGGGCGCACCCTCGGCCGAGCAGGTAGCCGAGACCAACGTCATCGTGGGCAACGTCTCATCTGCGCTGCTTGGCCACGCCGCCAACCTCAGGCTGCTGCAGCTCAACTCGGCCGGCTACGACAACTACATCTCCGCAGGTACCGTTCCCACCGCGGCCGTGCTTGCCTGCGCCGTTGGCGCCTATGGCCAGGCGGTCTCCGAGCAACTCTTTGCCATGACGCTCTCGCTCATGAAGCGCCTCCCCACCTACCAGGACTGCCAGCGCAAGCACAACTGGGCAGACCTGGGGCCGGTCACGACCTTTGACGGGGCGCGCGTGCTCGTGCTGGGCACGGGAGACATTGGCGGCCACTTCGCGCGCCTGTGCGCCGGCATGGGCGCCACCGTCGTGGGCGCCAGCCGCCACGGTGGCGAGGCCCCGGCGAGCTTCAGCTGCGTCGTGACGATGGATGCGCTGGCCGCTGAGCTTGCGGAGGCAGACATCGTAGCCTCGTTTCTCCCCAGCACGCCGGCCACCCGCGGCCTTGCGAACGAGAAGTTCTTCTCGGTATGCAAGCCGGGCGCCTACTTTGCTAACGGCGGGCGCGGCGACCTCGTGGTGGCAGACGCCCTCGTGGCCGCGCTCGAGAGCGAAAGGCTCGCCGGAGCCGCACTCGACGTCACGGCGCCCGAGCCCCTGCCGGCCGACCACCCTTTCTGGGACACCAAGAACCTGCTG
>NZ_CEVYAT010000143.1:0-4025 GCF_982402205.1 Parolsenella sp.
CGCGCGGCAGGCGGCAGCGAATCGTCGGCGCGGGAACGCCCCCGGCCGCCCGCGCCCGCCTAAGGAGACGCACGATGCTCACGCCCCGCACCCAAGCCATCAAGGACGCCATCTTCGACGTCCCGCGCGTCGTCGACCTCGAGCGCGCACTGCTCTATACCGAGAGCTGGCGCACCACCGAGGGCGAGCCCACCGTCGTGCGCCGTGCCCGCGCCATCGCTAACGTGCTCGCCAAGCACAAGATTGTCATCGATGACCACGACCTGCTTGTGGGAAACCGCAGCGCCACGCCGCGCGCGGGCGTCGTCTCGCCCGAGATGAGCCCCTACTGGATTGCCGACGAGCTCGACGAGTTCCCCACCCGCCCCCAGGACCAGTTCCAGATCTCTGAGGACACCAAGCGCCGCTACCTCGAGGAGCTGCTGCCCTATTGGAGCGGCCGCTCGCTCATCGACTGGTACCGGGCGCACCTCGACGAGGACGTGGCCGCCGCCGAGGCTGACCAGGTCTTTGCCGTGGCCCAGACCGACAAGGGCCAGGGTCACATCATCTGCGACTTCCCGCTCGTCCTCACGCAGGGCTACGGCGTCATCCTCGATTGCGCCCGCGAGCGCGCCGTGGCAGATCCCGGCAACGCCTTCCTCGAGGCCGCGGTGATCTCGCTCGAGGCGATAGTGGCCTACGTCGGCCGCTATGCCGCGACCGTGCGCGAGCTGGCCGCCACCGCTGCGCCCGAGCGCGCCGCCGAGCTCGCCCGCATCGCTGAGGTCCTCGACCACATCCAGACCAAGCCCGCCCGCGACCTCTACGACGCGCTGCAGATTGTGTGGATCACCGAGGTTGCGCTCATGCACGAGAGCAACGCCTCGTCGCTGTCGCTGGGGCGTGCCGACCAGTACCTGTGGCCCTACTACCAGGCAAGCGTCGCCGCCGGCGCCAGCCCCGAGCAGATCCGTGAGCTGCTCCAGTGCTTCTACCTCAAGTTCTCGACGATCGTGGCCATCCGCTCCACGGGCAGCGCCCGCTTCTTTGCTGGCTTTCCCATCGGCTTCAACCTCGTCGTGGGCGGCGTGGACGAGCAGGGCGCCGACGCCTCCAACGAGCTCAGCTACCTGCTGCTCGACATCCAGAAGGACACGCGCCTGCCACAGCCCAACCTGTCGCTGCGTGTCCACAAGGGCTCGCCCGTCGCGCTGCTGCGCCTCGCCGGCGAGGTCGTGCGCCTGGGTGACGGCCTGCCCCAGTTCTTCAACGACGAGGTTAACATTGGCGCCTTCATGAACCGCGGCGTGTCCCAGACAGACGCGCGCGACTATGCCGTCGTGGGCTGCGTCGAGCTGTCGATTCCCGGGCGCATGTACGGCCTGCACGACATCTCGATGTTCAACCTCGTGCGCTGCCTCGAGCTCACCCTTGCGGAGCACCCGGAGGGCTTCGCGAGCTACGAGGCCGTGGAGGAGGCGCTCAAGGCCACGGTCGCGCGCTACGTGGCCCTCATGGTGCGCGGCTGCAACACCTGCGATCTCGCGCACCGCATGACCTCGCCCACGCCGCTGCTGTCGTGTCTCGTGAGCGACTGCCTCGAGAGCGGCCGCGATGTCACCGAGGGCGGGGCGCGCTACAACCCGTCCGGCGTGCAGGGGGTGGGCACGGCCAACCTCGCCGACTCGCTCGAGACCCTACGCCGCGGCGTCTTTGGCATCACCGGGGCAGACGGCTCCGGCCGCGTCGAGCCCATCGTGGGCTACGGGCGCCTGGCGCAGGCCCTCGCGCGCGACTGGTCCGGCGAGGGCGACGAGCTTCTGCGCCGCCGCATCGTCGACCGCATGCCTAAGTACGGCAACGACGTCGACGAGGTCGACCTGCTCGGCTCTCGCATGCTCGAGTTCTATGCACGCGAGGTCGAGAAGTACGGCAACGTGCGCGACGGCTTCTTCCAGCCGGGCAGCTACACGGTGTCGGCCCACGTGCCGCTGGGTGCCGCCTGCGGGGCCACGCCCGATGGCCGCCACGCCCACGAGGCGCTGGCCGACGGCGGCCTGTCGCCCATGCGCGGCCTCGACAAGCACGGCCCCACGGCGAGCCTCATGAGCGTCTCGAAGCTCAACAACGGCCTTGAGTCCAACGGAGGCCTGCTCAACGTCAAGTTCTCGCCCTCGACACTCGGCGGCGAGCAGGGGCTGGCCAAGCTCTCCGCCTACCTGCGTGCCTTCTGCCGCCTGGGCATCCAGCACATCCAGTTCAACGTCGTCGACAAGGCGGTGCTGCTCGACGCCAAGGCCCACCCCGAGGCGCACCGCGATCTCGTCGTGCGCGTGGCGGGCTACAGCGCCCTGTTCGTCGACCTGGCTCCGGCCCTGCAAGACGACATCATCAACAGGACCGAGCATGAGCTGTAGGGAGGAGAGTGGCATGTCGGCGCAGGCAGAGGGCGTGGACGTCGAGGCCGGCGGTGGATGTCCGAGTGGCGGCGAACCAGCCCGCCTCTGCGTCACGAACGTCCAACGCTTCTCGCTCCACGATGGCGGCGGGATTCGCTCGGTCGCCTTCGTGAAGGGCTGCCCGTTTCGCTGTCCCTGGTGCTGCAACCCCGAGAACCTCTCCTTCGAGCCCGAGGTCGCCTGGCACGGGCGCCTGTGCATCGGCTGCTCGCTGCGCGCGAGCGGCGCCCGCGACGCCAACGGCGCGGGCTGCGACACGTCGTGCGAGGAGTGCCCCACGGGTGCCAAGGAGTGGCTGGGCACCTGGCGCACGACCGACGACCTTGCGCGCGAGCTCCTTCGCGACCTGCCCTTTTATGAGGAGAGCGGGGGTGGCGTCACGGTGTCTGGTGGCGAGTGCCTGGCAGGTGCGGCTCGCCAGCGCGCCGTTCTCGACCTGCTTGGCCGCGTGCACGAGGGCGGTGCCTCGACGGCCATCGAGTCGACGCTCGCCACTTCGCTCACGGTGGCGCCGTCGGAGCTCGTGCGGGCCTGTGACCAGCTGCTCGTTGACTTCAAGGTCGCCGACCGCAAGCGCAGCCTCGAGGTCTGTGGCATCGACGTGGCCGTGCGCGACGGCAATCTCGCCGCGGCGCTTGCTGCGGGGGCCACGGTGGTGGCCCGCATGCCCATCATCCCGGGCTTCACCGACGGCGACGACTGCGTGCGCGCCAACGCTCGCCGCGCCCGCGAGCTGGGGATCGCTCGCGCCGACATCCTGCCGTTTCACCAGCTGGGCGAGAGCAAGTACGCGAGCGTGGGCCGCTCCTACGAGTTGGGCGGCGTGCCGCAGCTCGCCGAGGCGTCCGCCGAGCGCGCCGCGGCCATCGCCGCGTCCGAGGGCCTCGATGTCACCATCCGCGGCGAGTGACGCGCCTGGGACACTAACGCCCGGAGCTATTTCGTCCCACATTACCTGCGGTTTGGGACAGAAAGGCTACGGGCTAATTCGTCCCAAGCTGCGGCCCAATGACGCGACCGTCATCCTCTCGCCACTTGTCCCTTTTGTGTCCGCGCGCTCTCCTATAATTGTGGCGTTCACAACTGCGCTGCTGGGATTGCCCGGCACAAAG
Organism: Parolsenella sp.; assembly: GCF_982402205.1. Lineage (NCBI taxonomy): Bacteria > Bacillati > Actinomycetota > Coriobacteriia > Coriobacteriales > Atopobiaceae > Parolsenella > Parolsenella sp. Next base: position 3,554 of record NZ_CEVYAT010000143.1, read on the forward strand.
GAGGACCCATGGAGCGTGCAAACGCCTGGAAGAAGTACACCGAGCAGCAGGGCGAGGAGCTCGAGGGCCTCGCGGCTCGCTACCGCGGCTTCATCAGCGAAAACAAGACCGAGCGCGAGTGCGTCGCCTCGGCCGTGAAGCTCGCCGAGGCCGCCGGCTACACCAACCTCGAGGATCGCATCGCCGCCGGTACGCCGCTTGCCGCCGGCGACAAGGTCTACGTCAACACGCGCGGCAAGGCCCTCACCCTGTTCAACATCGGCAAGCTGCCCCTCTCGAGCGGCCTCAACATCCTGGGCGCCCACGTCGACTCGCCGCGCCTCGACATCAAGCAGAACCCTGCCTACGAGAAGGCCGACCTCGCGTTTCTCGACACCCACTACTACGGCGGCCTCAAGAGCTCGCTGTGGGTCGCTACGCCGCTCGCCATTCACGGCGTTATCGCGAAAAAAGACGGCAGCGTTGAGCGCGT
>NZ_CEVYAT010000144.1:0-3982 GCF_982402205.1 Parolsenella sp.
GTCCCTATGCGATGGGCTAAAGTAAAGGGTCGTATGTGCAGCGTCCGCACCGCGGCGCCGCCTGGCAAAACAACACACGAGGGGAGCCACACCACATGGCAACCACTTCTCAGAAGGCAACGTTCAAGCGCGTCCACATCGTCGGCATCGGTGGCGCGGGCATGAGCGGCATCGCGCTCGTCCTGCACGAGCGCGGCATCGTCGTCACGGGCAGCGACCTCAAGAGCTCGCGTTACGTCCGCGAGCTCGAGGCCGCCGGCATCGAGGTCCACGTGGGCCATGACGCCGCCACCATCGACGCCGTGAAGCCCGACGTCGTGGTCATCTCCACCGCCATCCCCGAGTCCAACCCCGAGGTCATCCGCGCTCGCGAGCTGGGCATCGAAGTCTGGCCCCGCGCCAAGATGCTGCCTGCCCTCTCGGCCGGCCACACCACCGTCGCCGTCTCGGGCACCCACGGCAAGACCACCACATCGTCCATGGTCACCACGATGCTCGACCGCATGGGCCTCGACCCCTCCTTCCTCATCGGCGGCTTCGTCGAGGGCTACGACACCAATGCCCACTCCGGCAAGTCCGACTACTACGTCGCCGAGTCCGACGAGTCCGATGGCTCCTTCCTCTTCTTTGACCCCACGGTCGCCGTCGTCACCAACATCGAGGCCGATCACCTCGACCACTACGGCACGATCGAGAACCTCGAGCGCACCTTTGGCCAGTTCATGGACTCGGTGGGTGAGGACGGCCACGTCGTCGCCTGCGGCGAGTCCGAGCGCGTCCGCCGCGTGGCCGCCGGCTCAAGCGCCCACGTGGCCCTCTACGGCATGGTCGACGACCCTTGCGCTGCCGAGTTTGCCTACACCTGCACGCCGCAGCCCTCGCAGGGCATTGAGAGCCACCTCACGGTCCACACGCCCGAGCACGGCGACGTCCAGGTGACGATCAAGGCCAACCCCGGACGTCACAATATGCTCAACGCCACCGCCGCCATCGCCACGGCCGACGTCCTGGGCCTCGACGTCGATGCCGCCGCTGCGGCACTGTCGACCTTCCAGGGCGTCAAGCGCCGCTTCACCCACGTGGCTGACATCGACGGCATCACCGTGGTCGATGACTATGGCCACCACCCCACCGAGGTCGCCGCGACCCTGGCCGCCGCCAAGGGCCTCGACTTCAAGCGCGTGGTCGTGGTCTTCCAGCCGCACCGCTACAGCCGCACGCAGGCCCTCTCCGAGCAGTTCGGCTCCGCCTTTGACAACGCCGACGTCCTCTACGTCATGGACATCTTCTCGGCCGGCGAGATGCCCATCCCCGGCATCTCCGGCAAGACCGTGGCCTCCTCGGTCGAGAAGCATGGCAAGAACGTGCAGGCCAGCTACGTGCCCAACCGCCGCGAGCTCACGAGTCGCCTCGTCGCCGACGTGCGCGAGGGCGACCTGCTCGTGACCATGGGCGCCGGTGACGTCACCCTCGTGGGCCCGGCCTTCGTCGAGGCCAAGCGCGAGGCCGACGCCGCCGCGGGTGCAAGGGTCTAAGCGTGGGCCTCTACAACGCATACCTGGCGCTGTCGGGTGCCATCGACGCAGACATCTCCCGCGATGAGCGGATGAGCCATCGCACGAGCTACCGCATCGGCGGCCCCGCCGCGATGCTCGCCCAGGTCCACACCATCTCGGCGCTCACCCGCACCATCGACGTCCTCACCGCGCAGGGCGTCGACTGGGTCGTCGTGGGCAAGGGGTCCAACCTGCTCGTCGCGGACGAGGGCTTCGACGGCTGCGTCATCGTCCTGGGCCGCGACTTCTCGCACGTCGAGGCGTCCCGCGAGGGCGCCACGGTCTGCGCCGGCGCCGCGGTGCCCCTCTCCAAGGTGGTCACCACGGCTGCGAAGGCGTGCCTCACGGGTCTCGAGTTTGCCTGCGGCATCCCGGGCACCCTGGGCGGAGCCATCTCGATGGACGCGGGCACGCGCCGCGAGTGGATTGGCCAGCGAGTCGAGTCACTCGTGGTCTACCGCCCCGGCACGGGCCTCATGCGTCGCATGGGCTCCGAGGTCGAGTGGGGCTACCGCTGGTGCTCGCTGGGCCCCTCCGACATCGTGCTCGAGGCCACCCTTGCTCTCGCCCCGGGCGAGCGCGAGAAGATTGACGGGCTCATGGAGGCGCGCTTCTCGCAGAGGCGCTCCACCCAGCCCATGGGCAAGCCCAGCTGCGGCTCGGTCTTCCGCAATCCGGTGGGCCCCAAGGGCGCCGCGCGCCTCGTCGAGGACTGCGGCCTCAAGGGCTACGCCCACGGCGGCGCGCAGGTCTCGATGACGCACGCCAACTTCATCGTGAACAACGGCAACGCCACGGCCGCCGACGTCCTGGCCGTGATGCGCACCATGCATGACAGAGTGAGGGAGGCTACGGGTGTCGACCTCCAACCGGAAGTCAAGTTCCTCGGGCGCACGTCCTAGCGCGGTCCGCGGTACCTCTCCGCGTCCGAGCACCGGCCGCCCTAGCCGCCCCAACCGATCAGGCACGCGGCCGGGCGCAGTCGCCTCCCGCGGCGGTCGCCCCCTCGCTGGTGGAAGGCCCTCCGCGCGCCTGAGCGCGCGCCCGGCAGCCCGCCCCGCGCCCCGCGGCGCCTCGGCCCGTCCGGCCGGCGGCCTCAACCTCAAGCTCGAGCATGGCGGCCGCTCCAGCGCGCGGCAGCTCAAGATGCCCCTCGCGGGTGGCTCTGGCGGCGGCAGCGGAAGCGGCAACGGGGGCCGTCCCCCTCGTTCCGGCAAGCCCTCGGGCCCTCGCTCCAACCGCCCCGCGCCCTCGCCCTCGACCCGTCGCGCCGGCATCATCGCGGCCATCGTTGCCGCGGTGGCGGCCGTCATGGTCGTGGCGTTTCTCGTGCTGTCGCATATGCCGGTCTTTGTCATCACCGGCATCGACGCGCAGGCGAGCGAGCACGTGAGCGCGGACGCCCTCGCCAAGCTCGCCGCCGTCGACGAGGGGACCACCCTGCTCAACGTCGACGTGGCCCAGATCAGCGACAACGTGCGCAAGAACCCCTGGGTCAAGGGGGTCAACATCACCCGCGAGTTTCCCGACACCCTGGGGGTCTCGGTCGAGGAGCGTACCGTGAGCGCCGTCGTGGTCATCGGCTCAGGCACGAGCGTGTGGGCTCTGGGCGACGACGGCGCCTGGATCGAGCCGTTGTCGCTTGCCTCCGACGCCAGCACCGACGTCACCTCTGCGGCCCTCGCCAAGGCAGACGAACTGGGGTGCCTGCTCATTGCGAGCGTCCCCGCCACGGTCGACCCCGCGCAGGGCTCGCCCGCGACCGACGAGGTCATCCTCGATGTGTTGCAATACCAAGACGAGCTGCCCGACTCCCTCTCTGGGGAGGCGCAGGTCTACTACGCCTCGAGCGCGGGCTCCATCTCGATGGTGCTCAAGAGCGGCCTCGAGATCTCTCTGGGCGCCCCCAACGACGTCTCGGCCAAGGCCCAGGCGCTCTCGACCATCATGGGCCAGTACGGCGAGCAGCTCACCTACATCAACGTGCGCGTGCCAAGCAAGCCCAGCTACCGCAAGGTGGCGGACGGCACCACGCTGGGAGGGGCGGCCAAGGTCGTGGCCGACAACTCCGCCGCGGCTACCGCGCAGACCGCTGACGCCGCCGGCGGCGACGCCTCGAGCACGGACGGCGGCGACGACGGCGGGGGAGACGGCGGCGATGGCAGCGGCAACGATGCGCCTGGCTCCGCGGATTACTCCTCCGATGCCTCCGATAGCACCAGTGGCGGGCAATAATTGCGCATTTCGCGTGAAAGTACCCCCATTTTTTCTTGACGTACCCGCGCGGCATGTGCAAGTATGTGCCGCTTTAGTTCTTAGGTAGAGCTAAACCTGAGCTTGAGAGTTTGAGACTATGGCTAAAAACAGCAAGACCTCGGGCGCAACCGCCCCAGCAACGACACCTGCACGCAAGACCCGCACGCAAG
>NZ_CEVYAT010000145.1:0-3975 GCF_982402205.1 Parolsenella sp.
GTTCAACCCCTCGCTCGACTACATCGTTCGCGTCGACGACATGCGCCTGGGCGTCATCAACCGCACCGCCTACGAGCAGATCTTGCCCGGCGGCAAGGGCATCAACGTGTCCATCGTGCTGGGAAATCTCGGTCACAAGAGCCGCGCACTGGGCTTCCTTGCGGGCTTTACCGGCGACGAGATCGCCCGCCGCGTGGCCCAGGCGGGCGTCGACGCGGACTTCATCCATGTCGAGAGGGGCATGAGCCGCATCAACGCAAAGATCAAGAGCGCCGAGGAGACCGAGCTCAACGGCATGGGCCCCGAGGTCGCGGCCGTAGACGTTGACGCGCTCTTTGCCAAGCTCGACGCGCTGGCCGCGGGTGACACGTTGGTCGTCTCGGGCTCGGTGCCGGCCTGCCTTCCCAGCGACATGTACGAGCAGATCATGGCGCGCTTGGCCGGCCGCGGCGTGCGCATCGTGGTCGACGCCGAGCGCGACCTGCTCCGTCGCGTGCTGCCCTACCAGCCGTTCCTTGTGAAGCCCAACAACATCGAGCTGGGCGACATCTACGGCGCTGCGCTCAAGACCCGCGCCGACGTCGTGCCCTACGCGCGCCGCATGCAGCAGGGGGGCGCGAGGAACGTCCTCGTCTCGATGGCGGGGGAGGGCGGCGTGCTCGTGGCCGAGGACGGCTCCGTCTACGAGAGCCCGGCCGCGCGCGGCACCGTGGTCAACTCCGTGGGTGCGGGCGACTCGTGCGTCGCCGGCTTCCTGGCGGGCCTGGCCGAGACGGGCTCGTACGAGACGGCCTTCCGCATGGGCCTCTGCGCGGGGTCGGCCTCGGCGTTCAGCGACCACCTTGCCACCCGCGACGAGGTTGAGCAGCTCATGGCCCAGTAGTTCGGGGCGTGCCAAAGGCATCGCGGGCGCTTTCTTGTGCGAGAAGGACTGGCGTGTATGACGCCCCACATGGCGCGCGCTGCACGCAAATTGACCTCGTGCATTCTGCGTGACCCTTGGCTGCCTTGTGCTGCACGCGAATCGGCTTGGTGCATTCGGGGCCCCTTCTGCTTTGAGGGCGAGAAGGGCTGGCGTGCACATAAATGGGCGTTGTGCATTTGTCCGCTCATTTACGGAGAATGCACGACGCCGTATTTGGTGCAGCGTCCCGCGGCGCCGTCCTTCTCGGCAATGCACGAAGCCCGATAACGTGCAGCGCCTGGCTGCGTGCCCCGCTTGGGAATGCACGACGCCCGATAACGTGCAGCGCCCGGCACCGCCTGCGCAACACGCCGCCCCCGCGCCCGTGCCAACAGACCCGTCCCCAACGGCGCACGGCGCCGCACTTGCCACGCGCCGCCCGTACTCGCCCGCAACCAAAAGGTGCTGCGTCGCAACCACCGGAGATGCCAACAACGTCAAGGACTCGGCGTCCGTTCCGGCCGAGAAGCTCATTGCCGCCTGCAGCTTCCGCATCCCGGGGCTGGGCAACATCGCCATGTTCATGCAGTCCACCGAGGGCCTCGCCGTATGCGTGGCCGTGCCGGTGGCCGGTCCCCCTGGGAGCTGGCCGTTTTTTGTGCCATCAGCCCCATCCCCTTTGGCACGTGTTCCAAAGGGGACGGGGCAGACGCACGCGCCTCGACCGCCGTGCGTCATTCGCCCTCGTGCATCTGTCCCTACCCTTTTGGTGAATGCACAAGGCCGAATAAGGCGCAGCGCCCTGGCTCTGCGTCCTTCTCGGCAACGCAAGAGCTCGACTCGCATGCGACTGCCGCCTGCATGCGCAGCCTGCACGAGATGTGCCCTATCAGACTGGTTCCGATTGCGTGCAACGCGCCCGCGCGCTCCATAATTAGGGGGCGAGGTAGAGCAAGAGGCCGCAAGCCAAGTGCGTCCAAGTGCGTCCGCGTCGCCATGTGCCGCTGGCGGAGTCAGCGAATGGCGCTTCGACTCACTCTCTAAGCTGCGAAAACCTTCGTATGCGCGCGGTCGGCAGCCGGTTTACCGACCTTTTACGGAATCGCCCCTTTAATTTTCAGATGCGTTCAAGAATTGCTGGCTCGGGGGCTACAATTTCAAGCTGTATTGGTATCGCTAGTCAACTCATTCGAGACCCGAATGGCGAGAGGAGAACGTATGAGGAAGAGAAGGGCCGGGGGGGGCTTATTTGCCGCTATCGTAGCTGCCGTTCTCACCGCGACTGTTGGCTTTGCGCCTGCTCCGGCGCTTGCAGCCGGCAACGTCGTTGAGGTCAACGGCACCGGCTATGCCACGCTTCAGGAGGCGTTCGACAGCGCGTCCAACGGTTCCACCGTCAAGATGCTTGCCGACGTCGATCTGAGCGCTACTGCGGTTGTTGAGAAGAAGTCCGTGACTCTCAACATGAACGGCAAGACGGTTAACAACAGCAGTGACATATGGGGGGACACCGATTGGTCCCTCGTCTCTGTTCGCGATGGCGGTTCCCTCAAGATTACCGGCAACGGTTCTCTTATCGCCAAGGAAAACGACTGCTACGCGGTCGATGTCGAGGACGGTTCCTCCTGCACTATCGACAGCGGTAAGTTTGTCGGCAACATCCACGCCGTGTATGTATACGAGGGTTCGCTCGTTGTAAATGGCGGCATTTATTCCGTTCAGCAGAAGTACCCGCAGTCTGGTAAGGAAGACGGCTTCGTTCTGAACTGCTATGACGCGAACCGTGCGAGCGGTACCGCCACCATTGAGGTTAACGGTGGCACCTTCAGCAAGTTCAATCCTGCTGACTGCTGGGCCGAGGGCGAGCACACTAATTTCCTTGGCTATGGCGCCGCCTCCACCGATAACGGCGACGGCACCTATACGGTGAGCCAGCTCCCGCGTGTGGCCGAGGTCAATGGCAAGCGGTACGTCACCGTTGCCGAGGCTGTCGCGGCCGCCAGCTCTGGTGACACGGTTAAGGTTATCGCCAACAGCACCGAGTCGAACTTCATTAGGGTTAGTGACGGAAAGTCCGTCGTCGTCGATCTTGGCGGTAACACCATTAGCTTTGCCGCTAATAAGTATTTCTACGTTAACGGCGGTTCGCTTGAGCTTGTGGGCAGCGGGTCCGTTGTCGAGTCTGCGCCCAATTTCGGCGCCGTTTTGGTTAAGGGCTCGACCACCGATACCGGTTCTGCTTACTCTACCGTTAAGGTTGGCGAGAACGTGACGCTCGAGGGCTGGGCCCCGCTCTTCCTTGATCAGAACAGCAAGCATGCGTATGGCGTCGTTGCCGAGGTCGCCGGTAAGCTTGTCTCGCACAAGGATGGCTCGGGCGCTTCTGGCGCCGCTATCTACCTGAACGGCCAGGTTGCCGATGTTGAGGGCACCGTTCCTCAGATCACGATTGCCAACACCGCCGTTCTCGATGGTGGCGATGGCGAGGGCGTCTATGCCGCTGGCTACGCCAACTGGACTGTCAATGGTGGCAGCATCACTGGTGGCACGGGTTTTGAGCTACGCGCCGGTGCGCTCACGGTGAATTCCGGCTCGATTACGGGCACGTCTCAGCCGACTCGGGTCGATCCCAACGGTAACGGCTCCACCACCCAGGGTGCCGGTATCGCCGTGGCCCAGCACACCACCAAGCTCCCCACGAGCGTTGTGGTCAAGGGCGGCACGGTCTCTGGCTATAACGCCCTGTACGAGGCCAACCCGCAGAAGAACGATGCCACGGCCATCTCTAAGGTTTCCCTCTCCCTTGAGGGCGGCACATTTGTCTCCAACAACGGCGGCACCAATGCCGTCTACTCCGAGGACTGCACGGGCTTTGCCAAGGCCGGTCTCTACAACAGCGAGGTCGCCGCGAGCTATGTTGCTCCCGACTTCGTGTGCGTGCCCTCGGGCAACATGTTTGCGATTGCCAAGCCGCAGGAGCCCACGCCCAGCGAGGACGGTAAGACTAAGGGCAGCGTTGTTGCTACGGGTGTCGCTTCCATCGATAAGGATGCCGACAAGCTCGCCGAGAG
>NZ_CEVYAT010000146.1:0-3975 GCF_982402205.1 Parolsenella sp.
TGCCGGCCTCGTCGCGGCCGGGGTTCGCGGCGACCACGCAGATGCCCTTCGAGCCGTCCATGACCGAGCCGCCGCCCAGGGCAACCACGAAGTCGCAGCCCTGCTCGCGCGCGAGCCAGCCGCCGGCGTTGACGGTCTGCCTCAGCGGGTTGGGCTCGATGCAGTCGAACAGCACGTGGGCGACGCCCGCGCGGTCGAGCTGGCCGTAGAGCCTGTCGAGGTAGCCGTTGGCCTTGACCGACTTGCCGCCGGTCGTGACCACGAGCGCCTTCTTGCCGGGAAGCTGCTGGTCTCCCAGCTCGGCAAGCTTGCCCGGGCCAAACAGGACCCTCGTGGGCGCAAAGAAGTTGTAGTGCTCTGCCATGCGATTCCTCCAAACGTGAGTGGTGGCGCTCCCCTTGCGCCAACAGCGAGTGCGGCGGGTGCCGCAGACCCCTCTCGTCGTCACTAGGGTACCCCCGCACGCGACGTTTGGGAGCCGCGACGTGGGCGCAAACGGCCGACGCACGCGCTAGAATCGCTCCAGTCACACACGAGGAGCGCCCATGACTCTCACGCAGCTGCGCTACGTCGCAAAAATCGCCGAGTGCGGCTCGATCACCGAGGCCGCGCGCCAGCTCTACATCTCCCAGCCGAGCCTCTCGACCGCCGTGCGCGAGCTCGAAGGCGAGCTAGGCATCGTCATCTTCAACCGCTCGGCACGCGGCATCTCGCTCACGCCCGACGGCTCGGAGTTCCTCTCCTACGCGCGCCAGATTCTCGAGCAGACCGAGCTCGTCGAGCAACGCTACGCACACGCGCGCCCCTCCAAGCGCCTGTTCGCCATCTCGTCGCAGCACTACGCCTTCGTGGTCAACGCGTTTGTGAGCCTACTCGAGAGCGTCGAGGCCGACGAGTACGAGATGACCCTGCGCGAGAGCCGCACCTACGAGATCATCGAGGACGTCGCGGGCTACCGCAGCGAGCTGGGCGTGCTGTACCTGAGTTCGTTTAACGAGAAGGTCCTGCGCAAGCTCATGCGCGAGAACCACCTCACCTACACCCCGCTGTTCGACGCGCAGCCGCACGTGTTCCTCTCGCAGCACCACCCGCTGGCGCACGCCGAGCGCGTGACGCTCGACGAGCTCGACGCCTACCCCTACCTGTGCTACGAGCAGGGCACCCACAACTCGCTGTACTTCTCGGAGGAGCTGCTGCCCTTCGAGAGCCACCGCAAGAGCATCGTCGTGACCGACCGCGCCACCCTGTTCAACCTGCTGCGCGGCGTCGACGGCTACACGATCTGCTCGGGCATGCTCAACAGCAACCTCAACGGCAGCGACATCGTCTCGGTGCCGCTCGTCACCGATGAGACCATGCAGCTGGGATACCTCACCAACGACCGCGCCCGTCTCTCGCCCATGGCCAGGCGCTACCTCGACGAGCTGCGCGCCCTCATCGCCCAGGACGGCTACGAGGTGCTGAGCTAGCGCATCCGGCCGAGACGCGCAGACGGTGCGCCGGCGTGGCAGCGCTCGCACGACGCCATGTCACTTCTCGCATGCCGCCACCACGGCACTTCTCGCACGTCGCCATCGGTTATGCATGTTTGAGGTGGCGGAGACGTGCGCAACCGATGGCACGTTCAACTGGCGGCATCTCCCCATCGGTACGGCACGTTTCGCGCCGCCGAGACGTGCACAAACAATGGCGAGTTCAGCCGGAGCGGCGAGCCATTGATATGGCACGTTTGCAGCAGCATCGAGTCGACGTGGTCGACGCCCAGGCGAGAGAGGCTTGCGTCGACGGCCTCGATGATGTGCTCCTTGGAGAAGTCGTACCAGGTAAAGCCATCGTCCTCCTTGCGGATGCCCACCTTGGACTGCAGGATCACGCGGTCGCGCAGGCCGGGGTTCGCGGCAAAGACCTCGCCCAGCATGCTCTCGTAGGCGCCGCGGCCGTAGACGTCGGTGATGTCGAGCGCGTTGACGGCCTCGTCGAGCGACGTCTCGACCAGCTCGGTGACCTTGGCCACGCTCATCTGGTCGATGCGCATGAGACCCACCATGACCTCGGAGACCTTGGTCTTTGCCTGCCCAAACTCGATGTAGCGCATGGATCCTCCCTTGGTTCGTCATCAAACCCTTCATCGATGCATGGTGTCCCGCGCGAGATGCGCGCATAATGCCGAGGCCGCAACAAATGACGCGACGCCGGTAAACGGCGACGGCGATGTCGAAGGGGCGGCGCGCCATCGCCTTGCCGCCATAACGGCTGCCGAGAAGAGCATCGGCACGGCACGCCATGCCCACGCAACAGCCGCACGCCATGCCCACGCGGTCCCCGTCAAATCCTTGGCGCACGCAAAACGCGCCCCCTCACCTCGGCGTAACAAAACGTTAATACCCACTTTTCCACTAGGGTATTGACGTATGAATTCGAGCGCCGTATAAACTCATCAGCAGGCAACGAAAACGAGGAGGTGCCCGAACGATGACCAACAAGACCAACACGATGATGTGCATGCGAATGCTGAGCTCCCGGGCACTGCAGGGGTACGCCCGCGCCTAGCGCCACGAGCACACGCTCGCAGGCCTGCGCGCACCAGCGTCTTCGTTCGCGCCCGGGAGCCCAAAGCTGCCGGGCGCTTTTCTGTACCCGGGATTGAACTGCGACCGGCCAATCATCCAAGCATCACCATCCCACAAGGAGGAACACCATGTCCGACATCACCCCCGAGGTCGAGAAGACCTTCCACTTCGAGACCCTCCAGCTCCACGTTGGCCAGGAGAGCGCCGACCCCGCCACCGACTCCCGCGCGGTGCCCATCTACCAGACCACCAGCTACGTCTTCCGCAACTCCCAGCACGGTGCCGACCGCTTTGGCCTGGCCGACGCCGGCAACATCTACGGCCGCCTGACCAACTCCACCCAGGGCGTCTTCGAGGACCGCATCGCCGCCCTCGAGGGTGGCGTCGCCGGCCTGGCCGTCGCCTCCGGCGCCGCGGCCATCACCTACGCCATCCAGGCCCTCGCCCGCAAGGGCGACCACGTCGTGGCCCAGAAGACCATCTACGGCGGCTCCTACAACCTGCTCGAGCACACGCTCTCGCAGTTTGGCATCGAGACCACCTTCGTCGACGCGCACAACCTCGAGGAGGTCGAGGCCGCGATCCAGGACAACACCACGGTCGTCTACCTCGAGACCCTCGGCAACCCCAACGCCGACATCCCCAACATCGACGCCATCTCCGAGATCGCCCACAAGCACGGCCTGCCCGTCGTGGTCGACAACACCTTTGGCACCCCCTACCTGTTCCGCCCGCTCGAGCACGGCGCCAACGTGGTCGTGCACTCCGCCACCAAGTTCATCGGCGGCCACGGCACCTCGCTGGGCGGCGTGATCGTCGACGGCGGCAACTTCGACTGGAAGGCCTCGGGCAAGTACCCGCAGATCGCCGACCCCAACCCCTCCTACCACGGCATCTGCATCTCGCCGTTCAACGCCTTCCTGCTGCTCCAGGGCACCGAGACCCTGTCGCTGCGCCTCGACCGCCACGCCGAGAACACCAAGAAGGTCGTCGAGTACCTCGCCAACAACCCGCTGGTCGAGAAGGTCAACCACCCGAGCCTGCCCGACCACCCCGACCACGAGCTCTACGAGAAGTACTTCCCCAACGGTGGCGCCTCGATCTTCACGTTCGAGATCAAGGGCGGCAGGGACGCCGCCTGGAAGTTCATCGACAACCTGCAGCTTTTCTCGCTGCTCGCCAACGTCGCTGACGTCAAGAGCCTCGTGATCCACCCGGCCAGCACCACCCACTCCCAGCTCTCCGGCGAGGAGCTCGCCAACGTGGGCATCACGCAGTCCACGATTCGCCTGTCCATTGGCACCGAGCACATCGACGACATCATCGCCGACCTCGAGCGCGGCTTCGCGGCCGTCCGCGAGAGCTAGTCGTCGCATCAGCCAGGCCCTTCCCACAGAGAGCGGCG
>NZ_CEVYAT010000147.1:0-3963 GCF_982402205.1 Parolsenella sp.
GGGCGTGCCCTCCGAGAGCGGACTCGTGATGCTCGTGGGCCAGGCGTGGCTGTCGAGCAGCATGTGGCAGGGACGCGAGCTCGACGAGGACCTCATCGGCAGCATCAACGAGCGCCTCATGCGCTCGAGCAGAAACGTCGCGCTCATTGGCATGCCGGGCAGCGGCAAGACGAGCGCCGGACGCAACCTCGCCGAGCTTTGCGGCCGCACGTTCGTCGACATGGACGTCAACTTCTCCGAGCGCTTTGGCCGCACCCCCGCCGAGGTCATCGAGACGGACGGCGAGCAGGCCTTCCGCGCGATGGAGACGCAGGCGCTCTCCGAGGTCGCAAGAGGCAGCGGGCTGGTCATCTCGTGCGGCGGCGGCGTCGTGACGCGCCCCGAGAACTGCGACCTGCTCCGCCAGAACTCGACCGTCGTGATGGTCGACCGCAAGCTCGACGAGCTCTCGAGCAAGGGGCGCCCCATCTCGAAGTCGCGCGGCATCGAGGCGCTGGCGGCCGAGCGCATGCCCCTCTACCGCGCCTGGGCAGACGAGGTCGTCGCGTGCACGGGGTCTGCCCGAGGCGACGCGCAGGAGATCATGCGCAGGCTCTCCCTGTAGCGTCTCCGCTTACCCCGCAATATCGTCCGTTAGCGGTTTGTGACCGTTACGACACATTGATAGGCTAAGCCTATTTAACTAGTATGCTTTGAGTATTTTTGCGGCTCGAGGTGCCGCGGGCACCAAGGGAAGGATTTGCACCATGGAGTACAGGGAAGTCGCGGCCAAGATTCTCACCGCCGTGGGAGGAAAGGCAAACGTGAGGCACGTTATGACCTGCCTCACGCGCCTCAGGCTTACCCTGGCAGACAGCTCGCACGTGACCACGAGCGACATCACCGCCATCCGTGGCGTGCTGGGCGTCGTGCCGCACGGCAACACCGGCATCGAGGTCGTGCTTGGCCCCGCCGCGATCGAGGGCGTATCGCGCGAGTTCGCGCTGCAGTCCGGCGTGGGCGTCGGCGACCCCGCGGGCACCTGCGACAACCCCTTCGAGTCCATCCCCACCGACAAGATTGTCGAGAAGGCCCTGGGCAAGTCAGAGAAAGACGACAAGCCCAAGAGCCGCGTCGTCATCACGCCGGGCCACCGCAGCTCCTACCGCGCCCAGCAGCGCGCCGCCATCAACGACGAGCGCCTGGGCAAGGAGGACCTCGACGCGCTGCGCGCCTTCCTCGACGACGGCTCCAAGACCTCGAAGGTCGCCGCATCGCTCGAGAAGCGCGGCCACGCCCTGCTCGTCATCAACGGCCCCAACATCAACATGCTGGGCATCCGCGAGCCCGCCATCTACGGCAAGGCCGACTACGCGGCGCTCGTGCGCACCTGCAAGGCGGCGGCCGCCGAGGCGGGCTTTGCCAACGTCCGTTGCTTCCAGAGCAACCACGAGGGCGCCATCGTCGACGAGATCCAGGCGGCCCTTGGCACCTATGATGGCATCGTGATGAACCCTGCCGCCTACACGCACACCTCGGTCGCCATCCTCGACGCTCTCAAGGCCGTGCAGATTCCCTGCGTCGAGGTCCACATCTCAAAGGTCGAGGAGCGCGAGGACTTCCGCCAGGTCTCCTACGTGCGCAAGGCCTGCTTCGAGACGATCACCGGCCTGGGCATCGAGGGCTACCGCAAGGCCATCCTCGACATGGCCGCCCACCTCGGGATGTAGCCGTTAGCACCTCATCTGCCTAGCAAAGGACCCGCCTCCCACGGTGCATCCGGGAAGGTGGGTCTACTCATATTCGGTGAATGCGACACGCTTGGCGGCGATTCCGTGTGACGGGTCGCCCAACGGGGCCAGGGGCTCCCCAGCCCTACATGTGGTGGGTGCCAAAGACCTCGCCATCGCTCCAGATCACGATGTCGCCGGCGGGGTTGTCGGCCATGGCCGTGGCGCGCGTCGCCGCCAGGTCGATGAGGCGCTGGTTGGCCGAGCCGCGAAAGCGCAGCGTGATGTCCTTCTCGGCCTCGATGAAGGGACCGTCGACCAGTACGTCGATGCCGTCGAGCAGGCGGTCCGTGACGCCCTCGACGTAGCGGCGGCCGCCTGGCACGAGGTCGCGGTCGTAGACGTAGCCGGTGTAGCACCAGACGTCCTTGTCGGGCAGCTCGAGGGCAACGCGCTCGACGATCTGCACAAGCTCGGCCTGGTGCTCGGGCTCCATGGGGTCGCCGCCCAGAAGCGACAGGCCGCGGATGTAGCTGGGGCGCAGGCTCTCGATGATGCCGTCGACGACCTCGCGGGTCACGGGCAGGCCGTAGTCGAAGTCCTGGGCCTCGCCGTTGAAGCAGCCCGGGCAGTGCACGCGGCATCCCGAGACGAACAGGGAGGTCCGCACGCCCACGCCGTTGGCGATGTCGCAGTACTTGATGGCGCCATAGTTCATGCGCAATGTCCCTTCGCAGAGGCCCGGCCCAGGCGAGCTACGTCAATCGGGCGGCCCCGCGAGTCACGTCGCGAGGTCGCCCGAGCTAGTTCAAACAGTTGTAGAGCTTACTACTAAAGGTGCAGGACGCGGTCGCGAATCTCCTCGGTGCGACCCTGGTTCCAGAACTGCGTGCCAATGTAGCCGCAGGTGCGGCGGGCGACGTTGAGCTTGCTCTGGTCGCGGTTGCCGCAGTGCGGGCACTCCCAGACGAGCTTGCCGTCATCCTCCACGATCTTGATCTCGCCGTCGTAGCCGCACACCTGGCAGTAATCGCTCTTGGTGTTGAGCTCGGCGTACATGATGTTGTCGTAGATGTAGTGCAGCACGCTCATGACGGCCTCGAGGTTGTCCTGCATGTTGGGCACCTCGACGTAGGAGATGGCTCCACCCGGCGACAGGCGCTGGAACTCGCTCTCGAACTTGAGCTTGGTGAACGCGTCGATGTTCTCGCGCACGTTGACGTGGTAGGAGTTCGTGATGTAGCCGTGGTCGGTGATGCCCTTGACCACGCCAAAGCGGCGCTGGAGGCACTTGGCGAACTTGTAGGTGGTCGACTCGAGCGGCGTGCCGTAGATCGAGTAGTCGATGTTCTCGGCAGACTTCCACTCGGTGCACTTATCGTTCATCTTCTGCATGACCGAGAGGGCAAACGGCGTGGCCTCGGGGTCGGTGTGCGAGTGGCCCGTCATGTACTTGACGCACTCGTAGAGGCCGGCGTAGCCCAAGCTGATCGTGGAGTAGCCACTGTAGAGCAGCGGGTCGATCGTGGCGCCCTTGGGCAGGCGGGCCAGCGCGCCGTACTGCCACAGGATGGGCGCGGCGTCGGACAGAGTGCCCTTGAGGCGCTCGTGGCGGCAGCGCAGGGCCTTGTGACACAGCTCTAGGCGCTCCTCAAAGATCTTCCAGAACTTGTCGACGTCGCCGCCGGAGGACAGCGCCACGTCGGGCAGGTTGATGGTAACGACGCCCTGGTTGAAGCGCCCGTAGTACTTGGGCTTGCTGGGGTCGTAGTTGAGCGCGTGGGCCACGTTGTCAAAGCCGTTGCCCGAGCGGTCGGGCGTCAGGAAGCTGCGGCAGCCCATGCAGGTGTAGCAGTCGCCCTCGCCCGGCTTCTCGCCCGCGGAGAGCTTGAGCTCGCGCATCTTCTTCTCGGAGATGTAGTCGGGCACCATGCGCTTGGCCGTGCACTTGGCGGCAAGCTCGGTGAGGTAGTAGTACTTCTGGCCAAGCTCGATGTTGTCGTCCTCGAGCACGTAGATGAGCTTGGGGAACGCGGGCGTGATCCACACGCCGGCCTCGTTCTTGACGCCCTCATAGCGCTGGCGCAGCGTCTCCTTGATGATGAGCGCGAGGTCGTGCTTCTCCTGGGCGCTGCGGGCCTCGTTGAGGTACATGAAGACGGTCACGAACGGCGCCTGGCCGTTGGTGGTCATGAGGGTCACGACCTGGTACTGGATTGTCTGGACGCCGCGGCGGATCTCGTCGACGAGGCGG
>NZ_CEVYAT010000148.1:0-3939 GCF_982402205.1 Parolsenella sp.
ACGCGGCGCAGCACGTCGATCGTGAGGCCCACGGTGAGCTCGGCCACGCTCACGTCGGAGTAGCCGGCGCAGTTCATGACCTCGACGCCCCTCTCGCGGCACGCGTCGAGCGCCACGTGGTCGACGCCTGCAAACGCCACGGCCACGAGCTTGAGCGCGTCGACAGCCTCGACCACGCTCGCCGGGTACGGGTTGTTCGCGATCATCACGACGTCGGCCCCGGCCGAACGACGCACGAGCTCGGCCGCGTCGCAGGTCTTCTCGGGGTAGGAGACGAACTCGTGGCCGGCGGCCTCGATGGGGGCCGCCAGCTCGTGGATCATCTCGTCGGGCACGCCCAGGGGCTCAAGCAGCGCCACCCTCATCTACATCGTCTCCAGCTTCTGGACCAGCAGTTGGTTGAACAGTTTGGGGTTACCCTTGCCGCGGCTCTCCTTCATGCACTGGCCCACGAGGAAGCCTACGACCTTGCGGTTGCCGCCGCGGAACTGCTCCACCTGGTCACCGCAGCGCGCGAGCACCGCGTCGACCACCGGCTCGAGCGCGCTGGTGTCGCTCACCTGGCGCATGCCGCGCTCGTCGACGACCTTCTCGGGATCGAGGTCGGTGCCGTTCACGGCGTCGAGCACCTCGCGCGCCTGGGCAAACGTGATGGCGTCGGCCGCGAGCAGCCCGGAGAGGCTTGCCACCTGGGCGGGCGTGATGGCGTCGTAGGCGGGCGCCAGGTTCACCATGACGTTGGCCACGGTCGAGGCCGCCTTGGGTGCCAGCTTGCAGGCCTGCTCGAACTCGGCCGCAACGGCCGGGTCGCCAGCGAGCTGCTCGGCGTCGGCACGCTTGAGGCCGTAGCTCTCGCAGAAGCGGTCGCGCTTGGCATCGGGCAGCTCGGGGATCTCTGCGCGGGCCTCGTCGATGAACTCGTCGGTGAGGTCGAAGGGCGCGAGGTCGGGGTCGGGGAAGAGGCGGTAGTCATCGGCCGTCTCCTTGACGCGCATGACCACGGTGCGCTTGCGGCTGGGCTCCCAGTGGCGCGTCTCCTGGTAGATGACGCCGCCCTCCTCGAGCACCTCGGCCTGGCGGCAGATCTCGTACTCAAGGCCGTCGTGCAGGGCCTTGAACGAGTTGAGGTTCTTGAGCTCGGTCTTGGTGCCCAGGCGTGTGTCGCCGCGGTGGCGCAGGCTCACGTTACCGTCGCAGCGCATCGAGCCCTTCTCCATCGAGCAGTCGGAAATGCCCAGCGTCACGAAGATGCGGCGGAGCTTCTCCATGAACAGGCGCGCCTCCTCAGGGGTGCGCAGGTCGGGCTCGGTGACGAGCTCGATGAGCGGGGTGCCGCAGCGGTTGTAGTCGACGAGGCTCTCGGTGGCGCCGCCGATGCGGCCCTCCTCGCCGCCCACGTGCACCATCTTGGCAGCGTCCTCCTCCATATGGATGCGCAGGATGCGGATGGGCACCGTGTAGGAGCCGTCCTCGCCGCGCACCGGCACGGCGAGGTTGGCGGTGTCGTAGCTGCCCTGGCTCGAGGCCTTGGCGCCAGCGGCCACGCCGCCCTCGGGCAGGTGCTGCGCCATAGCGGTGGACAGGCCCACGGCGCCGGCGCTCGCGCTGGCAAGGCTCGCCGCCTCGCCTTCGCCAAAGGCACACTCCGGACGCTCGGCGGCGCCGCGACCCGAGACCTCGAGGTCGAGATGGCCGTGCATGCAGAAGGCCACCGGGCCCTGCGTGGTCTGGAAGTTCTTGGCCATGTCGGGATAGAAGTAGTGCTTGCGGTAGAACATGCTGTGGCGCATGATCTGGCAGTTCGTGGCCAGGCCCGCCTTCACGATGGACTGGATGGCGCGGCGGTTGGGCACCGGCAGCGCGCCAGGCAGGCCCAGGCACACGGGGCAGACGTTGGTGTTGGGCTCGTCGTCGTGTGACAGACGGCAGTTGCAGAACATCTTGGTGTCGAGCGCGGTGAGCTCGGTATGGATCTCGAGGCCGATCACGGCCTCCCAATCCCTTAGAACGTCGGCGAGCTTCTTCATGCGAGCTCACCCCCCTTCCCGGCGAAGTCGGGCGCAACGGACGCGTGGGCGGCGGCGCCGCGCTCGACGGCGGCGGCGAACGTCAGCAGGTCGCGGTCCTTGAAGGCCGGCCCCACGAGCTGGGCCGAGACGGGCAGGCCGGAGGTGGCGCCCAGGCCCAGCGGCACGGAGATGCCGCCGTTGCCGGCGATGTTGATGCTGATGGTGTAGAGGTCCGAGAGGTACATCTGCGTGGGGTCGCTCATCTCGCCAAACTTGAACGCCGTGGTGGGGCTGGCGGGCATGAGGATGACGTCGACCTTCTCGTAGGCGGCGGCGTAGTCGCGCGTGATGAGCGTGCGGGCTTTCTGCGCGGCGAGGTAGTACTTCTCGTACACGCCGCTCGACAGCAGCCAGGCGCCCAGCATCTGGCGGCGCTTGGCCTCAGCGCCAAAGCCGTGCGCGCGCGACTTCGAGCTCTGCTCGGCAAGGTTCGCGCAGTTAGGCTCCTGGTAGCCATAGCGCACGCCGTCGAAACGGGCGAGGTTGGAGAAGGCCTCGCAGGGACCCAACACGTAGTAGGCGGCGATGGCCGCGTCGAGGTTGGGAAGGTCGACCTCGACGAGCTCGGCGCCCTGGTCGGCCAAGCTCTGGGCGGCGGCGTTCACGGCCGCCCTGACCTCGTCGGTGAGGCCCGCAGCGCTCATGAGGGCGGGGATGACGCCCACCTTGCGGCCGGCGACGCCATCGTTCAGGTGCTCGGTGAAGTCGACCGGGCAGTCCTGGCTCGTGGAGTCCTTGGGGTCGCGACCCGGCGCGGTGAGCGCGTTCATGGCGAGCGCCACGTCGGCCACGTTGCGGCCAAAGGGGCCCACCTGGTCGAGCGACGAGCCAAAGGCCACGACGCCGTAGCGGCTCACGGCCCCGTAGGTGGGCTTCATGCCCACGACGCCGCACAGGGCCGCCGGCTGGCGGATCGAGCCGCCGGTGTCAGAACCCAGCGCGAGCGTGACCTCGCCGGCGGCAACGGCCGCGGCGGAGCCACCCGAGGAGCCGCCGGGCACGCGCTCGAGGTCCCAGGGGTTGTTGGTGCGGTGGAAGGCCGAGCTCTCGGTCGAGGAGCCAAAGGCAAACTCGTCCATGTTGGCCTTGCCGATGGGCAGGCAGCCCGCGTCGAGCATGCGCTGGACGCAGGTGGCGGTGTAGACGCTCTCGTAGTTCTCGAGCATCTTGGAGGCACAGGTGGTTCGCGTGCCCGCAAGCATCATGTTGTCCTTGATGGCCAGCGGCACGCCCGCAAGCGGCGGCAGGGTCTTGCCGGCGGCGCGGTCGGCATCGATGCGGGCCGCGGCGTTAAGGGCGAGCTCGGGGGCCACCTGGAGGAAGGCCTGGACGGCGTTGTCGCGGGCCTCGACCGCGTCGAGGGCGGCACGCGCCACCTCGGTTGCGGTGAAGTCGCCGGCGGCGATGCCGGCCGCGATCTGGGCGGCGGAGAAGGTGTCGAGGTTTGCCATTACTGCTCCTCCCCCTCTCCCAGGATCGAGGGCACGCGGAAGTAGCGGTCGCGCGCGGCAGGGGCGTCGAGCAGGGCCTCGTCGATGCCAAGGCCAGGCGCGGGGACGTCTGCGCCCATCACGTTCGACAGGTCTCCGATGGGGTGGAACGTGGGCGGGACGTCGGCCTCGCCGTACTGGAGGACGGGCGCGAGCACGCCCTCGATGGCGCCGTTCAGGTACTGCGTCATCTCGGCGAGCTCGTCGCCGTCAAGAGCGATACGCGCATAGTCGGCGATGCCGCGCACGTCGTTTTCGCTGAGTGCCATGGGGCCTCCCAACATGGTTCATAGGATGCAACTTAGTCATTCTATGGCAGGTTGGTGGCGCTGCGCGTGTCGGTGACGGCGATTGTGTCAGGACAGTAACAGTGGAGTGGG
>NZ_CEVYAT010000149.1:0-3909 GCF_982402205.1 Parolsenella sp.
CTCGACCACGTCGCGAACCTTCTGTTCGGAGGCCTCGACGCCAAGCTCCTCGAGCTCGCGCAGGACCTCGCGACGAATCTTCTGGCGGCTGACCTCGACGAACGGGGCGAGGTGCGTGAGCGAGATGGACTGGCCGCCGTACTGCGAGGAGGCCACCTGGGCGATGATCTGCGTGGCGATGTTGCAGGCCGTCGAGAAGCTATGGGGCTTCTCGATGAGGGTGCCCGAGATGACGGTGCCGTTCTGCAGCATGTCCTCGAGGTTCACAAGGTCGCAGTTGTGCATGTGCTGGGCGTAGTAGTCAGAGTCATGGAAGTGGATGATGCCCTCGTTGTGCGCCTGCACGACGTCCTCGGGCAGCAGCATGCGCATCGTGAGGTCCTTGGAGACCTCGCCGGCCATGTAGTCGCGCTGGACGGAGTTGACCGTGGGGTTCTTGTTGGAGTTCTCCTGCTTGACCTCTTCGTTGTTGCACTCGATGAGCGACAGGATCTTGTCGTCCGTCGTGTTGTTCTGGCGCTTGAGGCCCTGCACGTAGCGGTAGGTGATGTAGTTGCGCGCAACGGAGAAGGCGCCCTTGGCCATGATCTGGTCCTCGACCATGTCCTGGACCTCCTCGACCGTGACGGTGTGGCCGCACACGGAGGCCTCCGCCTCGACGGCGTCGCCCGCGTCAACGATCTGGGCGTGGGTGAGGCGCTGCTCCTCGGGCACGGTGATGTTGGCGCGCTCGATCGCCGCGACGATCTTGCCGACATCAAACGTTACCTCTGAGCCATTACGCTTCACGATCTTCATGAGACGTCTCCCTAGCCATCATCGAGCGCGACGACCGGCGTTGCCGGCGGCCGCGCATGGTGTTGCGTTGCGCTCTCCCCGAGGAGGGCCGCCATTAGATACTACGTTAACCATTGGGCAATTCCAGTCTTGACATTGCCCAAGATATACAAGTTAGGTGGCCCTAGAAGTTCACATGCCACAATATGTTGTGTTTTATCAAAATGAGGCCAACAAACGCGCAGGTAGAACCATTCGACCGATTGCCCGCCTTGTCGTACCATATGTAGGTCGAATCTCGAACGTCCCACCACCGCTTGCACACATCGCCGGGCGGCGGTGCGCACCAACACACAGGAGGATCACATGCCCAACGAGGGAAGCTACGAGGTCGCCCAGAAGCGCAGCGACGCCATTCGCGCCGACCTCCCCCAAAACCCCGGCAACTACGTCATGCTCACTGGCGACCGCCCCACGGGCCGTCTGCACCTGGGCCACTACTTCGGCACGCTCAAGGGCCGTGTCGAGCTGCAGAACATGGGCGTGCGCACCAACGTCCTCATCGCCGACTACCAGGTCATCACCGACCGCGACACCACGGCCAACATCCAGGACAACGTCTACAACATGGTCATGGACTACCTTGCCTGCGGCATCGACCCCGACAAGACGATGATCTACACGCACTCCGCGGTGCCCGCCGCCAACCAGCTCATGCTGCCGTTCCTGTCGCTCGTCTCCGAGGCCGAGCTGCAGCGCAACCCCACGGTCAAGGCCGAGATGGAGGCAAGCGGCCACGAGCTCACGGGCCTTCTGCTCACCTACCCGGTGCACCAGGCCTGCGACATCCTGTTCTGCAAGGGCAACGTCGTGCCCGTCGGCCGTGACCAGCTGCCCCACATCGAGCTCACGCGCCTCATCGCGCGCAAGTTCAACGCGCGCTACGGCAAGGTGTTCCCCGAGGTCGACGCTCTGCTCTCCGACGTGCCGCTGCTGCCGGGCCTCGACGGGCGCAAGATGTCCAAGAGCTACGGCAACGCCATCTCGATCTCGATGACGCCCGAGGAGACGGCCAAGCGCATCAAGAAGAGCACGACCGACTCCGAGCGCCTCATCACGTTTGACCCCGAGAAGCGCCCCGGCGTCTCCGGACTCATCTCCACGGCCGCGATCTGCACGGGCCGCGACCCTCGCGAGATTGCCGACGAGATTGGCATGGGCGGTTCCGGCGCACTCAAGAAGTACGTCACCGACGCGGTCAACGACTACTTCGCCCCCATCCGCGAGCGCCGTCACCAGTTCGAGAACGACCTCGACTACGTGAAGGACGTCCTGCACGAGGGCAACCGCCGCGCCAACGAGGTCGCTAACCAGACGCTCGCCGAGGTGCGCGAGGCCATGGGCATGGTCTACTAGCGGCTGAAACACTCACCAGGCTACACAAAGGGGGCGGCCCGCGCGACTGGTTCGTGCGGGCCGCCCCTCGCTTGTGAGTAGCAATCGAATGCCGGCGCCGCGGCCGCGCACCCCAGCGAGCTGAGCTCGCAGGCGGCGGGCCGAGCATCACGTCGCCTACTTCTCCGAGGCATCGCCCTCGGAGAAGAGCACGCGCTCGACGATCTCGCAGGCGTCGGCGATGCAGCCCGGGCAGCTGCGCAGCATGCCGTGGTCACAATCGATGCCCTTGAGCTCGTGGCAGGTGGTGGAACCGTTCTTGTCATCGAAGGCAGCGAGAATCCGCTGCGAGAGCTCATAGCAGGTCTTCTTGGAGGCCGGCTTGTCGAGGTTGCCGTCGCTCGCGGCGAGGCCGGCGAGGTAGACGGCACCGGAAAGCGCACCGCACGTGCCCCTCATGCCACCCATGCCGCGGCCAAAGGCCTCCATGCTGCGGAAGGCCTCGCGCTCATCGACGCCCACGAGGTCGGCATAGGTGCAGGCGACGGCCTGGGCGCAGTTGTAGCCCTTGCGGTGCAGCTCGTCGGCGCGCTCGATCCTGGATTCCATAGTCATCTCCCCTACTGTGCGTCTGCGGGCAGCAGGCCCATGCCAAGCTTCTTGCCGCCCATAACATGCATGTGAAAGTGCATTACGGTCTGGCCCGCGTCGGCGCCTGCGTTGGAGATGACGCGGTAACCGCTCTCATCAATGCCCTCGCTCTTGGTGACCTCGTCGATTGCGTGGGCCATGGCAGCGAGCGTCTCAGCGGGAACGCCGTCGCAGATGTTGGCGTAGTGCTTCTTGGGAATCACGAGCACGTGGGTGGGCGCCTGCGGGTCGAGGTCGCGGAAGGCGATGACCTGATCGTCCTCGTAGACGGTGGTCGAGGGGATCTCGTGGTTGGCGATCTTACAGAAGATGCAGTCGGACATGGGTGCTCCTTGCTGAACGAGGGTGGCTAGTTGTTTGCCGAGGCGTCGGTGGTGTCGGGCACCGCGACTTCGGAGGTGCTGTCGAGAAGAACCTGGACCTTCTGCTCGGCGTTGTTCAGGCGCTCGCGCAGGCTGCGCAGCAGCTCCACGCCACGGGCGTAGCGCTCCAGCGCGTCCTCGAGCTCCAGGTCACCGCCCTCGAGCTGGCGCACGACGCGCTCGAGCTCGACGGAGGCCTCCTTGAACGTGAGGTCCTCGACCTTCTTGTCAGTGTTCTCGAGCGCCATGCGCCCTCCTATCCTTGTGGCCGCACGCGCGGCCTGTCTCAAATCCTACTCCTGCATAGCGGCGGGTGTGGTCTCGGTGACCGTGGCAGCGAACGAGCCAGAGCCCACGCGCACGCTCACCGAATCTCCCGGCGAGAGGGTGGCCGCGTCGGTCACGACATGACCGACCTCGTCGCGCGCGATGGCGTAGCCACGACCCAGCACCTTGAGGGGAGAAAGAGCATCGAGCGTGGCCGCGAGGCTCGCGACCCTGACCTCGTGGGGACGCACGATGCGCGGGGCGATGCTGGCAAGGCGGCCGCCCAACCCCTCGACCTCGCGGCCCGCACGCTCGAGATTGCGCGGCAGGGCGTCGAGCAGGCGCTGCTCGGCTTGGATGAGCTGGGCCTCGCGATCGCTCACGATGGTCTCGGGGCTCGAGAGGCAGCGGCGCGACGCCATCGACTCGACGTTGAGACGCTCGTGGGAGAGGCGGG
>NZ_CEVYAT010000150.1:0-3873 GCF_982402205.1 Parolsenella sp.
ACGTCACACCTCGAACCTGGTCAGGGCCGGGAGGCAGCAGCCATAAGAGGCCTCTGGCGGGCACCCGTTCCCACCGGGCGCGCTCGATTTGTACTCGGCGCCCCGCCGTCCTGCGCAAGCGGACCGCGGGGCTTTTTGTGAGCCCGCCAGCGTGCGGCGGGCAGAAACGGACGGACGCATGGGCTTCATTAACTTCATCGCCGAGCTGCTGCGCGACCCGCGCACCGCCATCGCGGGCTGGATCGCGGCGGGCCCGCTCATGGCCTACGGCTGCGTGTTCCTCATCATCTTCATCGAGACGGGCGTGGTGTTTTTCCCGTTCCTGCCGGGCGACTCGCTGCTGTTCGCCTCGGGCTTCTTTGCCCACAACGGCGGCTTCAACATCGTCGCGCTGCTGGCCGTTGCCTGGGCCGCCGCCATCCTGGGAGACCAGTGCAACTTCATGATCGGTCACTTCTTTGGCCGCAAGATCGTTGCCTCGGACAAGGTCAAGGCCATGACGCCCGAGCGCCTCGAGAAGAGCGAGAAGTTCCTCGAGAAGTGGGGCCACCTCGCCATCTTCCTCGGCCGCTTCTTCCCGTTCATCCGCACGTTCGTGCCGTTCATCGCCGGCATGGGTGGCATGCACTGGCGCAACTTCGTGCTGTTCAACATCCTGGGCGGCGTCACGTGGTCCACGCTCTTTACGCTGCTGGGCTACTTCTTTGGCGGCATCCCGTTTGTTCAGGACCACTTCGAGCTGCTCATCGTGGGCATCGTGCTTGTGTCGATCATCCCCACCATCGTGGGCCTCGTGAAGTCCAAGATGGGCAAGAAGAAGGGCGCCCACAGCAAGTAGGCGCTTGTGCCTGGGGTCGCGTGCCTGCGGCTTTGGCTGCTTGATATGACGAGAGGGCCGCTGGCTGCGTGTATTACGGTCGGCGGCCATGAGCCTGTCGACCTTCCCGTTCTACATCCAGAGCCTGGGCGGCACCGAGGCGCTTGCCGGCATGTGCGGCGGGTGCCTGGCGTGGCACCCGTTGTGTAGAAAAGTGCCCAACGAAAAGCGGCCTTTTGCCAGCTAAACGATACCGTTCGCGGCAAGATATCAACTCTTGTCGCGTCCTCTGGGAAGATACGAATCGAAGCGCGCGTCCTCCTGAACTCTCGTCTCCCCCTCCGGTCGTCGGGTAGTCAGTCTGGGCGCTTTCAACGGCACGCCCATACGGTTCGTCAGAGATTCTTCCAACCCCCTGTTCTCTGGGAGGACGCGCGCCAACCTAAAGATTCCGAGCCCCTCGCACAGCGAGAACGGCACCTTGAGTGGCCAAGGCTCGGCTAGCACCCCGCGGTCTCTATCCCACCGCGGGGTGCTCTCTTTTTGGCCGAGAAGGACGTGCGGGATGCGCGTCATGTCGCCGAGAAGGGCGTCTCAAGATGCAGGGCGCCCCGCCCGCACATGCTGCAGGCGGGGCGCAGCCTGTAAGCCATGACGAGCGGGGACAAAAGACGCGTCCCTCTGTCCCCGGCGCTACTGCAGAGCGGCGAGCGCGTGGCGGGCCGCGCCCAGCAGGCCGGCCGTGTTGCCTAGGGTCGCCACGCGGATGGGCGTCTCGGCGCATCCCGGGATCACGAACTCGCGGTAGGCGTCGACGCACGTCTGGCCAAAGGTGTCCCAACCGCCGCACATGCCGCCGCCCAGGACGAAGGCGTCTGGGTCAACCGTGACGGCGAGCGCGGCGAGGGCGCGGGCGAGGATGGTGCCCAGACGCTCGCAGGCGCGCTTGGCCTGCGCGTTTCCGCCGCGTGCGGCCTCAAAGACGGCGAGCGCGTCGGTGGCGTGGGCAATCTCGACCTCGGCCGCGCCGCACGTGGCGCACTCCTCACGATAGAGGCGGATGAGGCCGCGGGCCGAGGCGTACTGCTCGAGACAGCCGCGCCGGCCGCAGCCGCAGGCCTCGGTCTCCTCGAAGTTCATGCACAGGTGGCCAATCTCGCCGGCCGCGCCGTGGACGCCCGCGATCACGCGGCCGCCAATGACCACGCCGCCGCCCACGCCGGTGCCTAGCGTGAGCATCACGAGGCTGTCGGCGCCCGCACCCGCGCCCACCCAGGTCTCGCCCAGGGCCGCGGCGTTTGCGTCGTTGATTGTGGCGATGCGCGCGCTGGGGAAGGCCTGTGCGAGGGCCTCGCGCAGGCCGACGAGGTCGAGCGTGATGTTGGGCGCCATCGCGAGCGTGCCGTCCTCGAGCACCACGCCGGGCACGTCGAGGCCAATGCCCGCGACCGCGCTGGCCTCGATGCCCGCACCCTTGGCGAGCTCGATCGCGGCGTTGCTCACGCGGCCCAGCGCCTCGGCACCCTCGAGCGCGCCGGTGGGAACCTTGGTCTGGGCGATGATCTCGCCGCGCTGCGTCACGACGCCCATCTTGACGCTCGTGCCGCCCACGTCGATGCCAATGACAACCGGTCCTGCCTCGCGTGCGGGAACCGCCTCGAGCGCGTCGTCGATGTCCTCGATCTGTGCCATGATGCCCCTCTGCTTCGAAGTCATAGTGTTCTGATGGTACGGCCTGTCTGTCCCGGTCGTCCGCCTGTCTCGACGGGCGTTGGCTTGGTCGCCGCAGAAGGTTCCATCCTCGTCGGCGAACGCCTGCCGCCCTTCTCGACTGCCTCCACCGGCGTCCCTCCGCTCACCTCAAGACGCGGGCGTGTCCGGAGGCGCGGGTATACTTGGTGAGCGCAACCGCGCCCTAACCCGTGGAGGCAGCATGGAATCGCTCTACCGCAAATACCGCCCGCAGACGTTCGAGCAGGTCGTTGGCCAGTCCCACGTGGTCTCGACGCTCGAGCGCGCCGTGACCGAGGGCCGCCTCAGCCATGCCTACCTGTTCTGCGGCCCCCGCGGAACGGGCAAGACCACCATGGCCCGCATCCTCGCCAAGGCCCTTATGTGCGAGCAGGGCGAGGGGCACCTTCCCGACGGCACCTGCGAGGAGTGCCAGCTCATCGCCGCGGGCGAGCACCCCGACGTCTACGAGCTCGACGCGGCAAGCCGCACGGGCGTCGACAACGTGCGCGAGGAAATCATCAACCGCGTCGACTACGCGCCGGTGCGCGGCCGCTACAAGGTCTACATCATCGACGAGGTCCACATGCTCACGCCGGCGGCTTTCAATGCGCTGCTCAAGACCCTCGAGGAGCCTCCGGCCCACGTCGTCTTCATCATGTGCACCACGGACCCGCAGAAGATCCTCGCCACAATCCTCTCGCGCGTCCAGCGCTTCGACTTCCACTCCATCGCCCCCGACGAGATGCGCGCCCACCTTGCCCACGTGTGCGACGAGGAGGGCTTCACCTACGACGGCGAGGCTCTTGACCTCGTGGTTCGCCATGCCCGCGGCGGCATGCGAGACGCCCTGTCCTCGCTCGAGCAGCTCTCGGTCTTTGGTGCCGGCAACGTGAGCGTCGAGGCGGCCCGCGACCTTCTGGGCGAGTCGAGCGACTCGGCCCTCTCCGAGGTGTCGCTGGCGCTTGCCCGCCGCGACGTTCCCACGCTGTTTGGCAAGGTCGCCGAGCTCGTTGACTCGGGCCACGACCTGCTGCAGTTCACCCGCGAGCTTGCGAGCCGCGTGCGCGACGCATACGTGGTGGGCATCGCGGGACCCAAGCCCGGCGTGGTGAGCGTGCCCGAGGCCGAGCTTGGCCTGCTCAACGACGAGGCGGCCGCCTATGGCAGCCCCGACAGGCTTGCACGCGTCCTCACCGTGCTGGGCGACGCCGCGAGCGAGATGCGCACGGCCGTGAACCAGCGGCTCGTGCTCGAGATCGCCCTCACGCGCTGTGCCCGTCCCGAGGGCGACCTCACCCTCGAGTCCCTGGCCGAGAGGGTCG
>NZ_CEVYAT010000151.1:0-3866 GCF_982402205.1 Parolsenella sp.
ATGCAGCTCTGCGTGGAGCCCAGGTCGCGGATGACGCCCTCCATTTGCTTGAAGAGCTTGTCGGCCGCCGAGCGCGCGTCGACGCGGTCGGGCAAGAAGGCCGCGACCTCGGCGGACAAGCTCTCGTCGTAGGCGGCGATCTGGTCGGTCGTGACGCCCGCGCGCATCGAGGCGCGCACGAGAATCTCGTTGTCGTACAGCGGGATGCCCAGCTCGCAGGAAAGCATCTTTCCGATCTCGTGGCCCTCGGCGCCAAAGTCGCGAGCGATCGTGATGACGACGGGGTAGGTGCTCGTGTCGGGGCTGACCTCGACGAGGTTGTTCTGGTTCTCAGCCATGGGAGTCTCCTTACGCGGCGACCGCACGGCGCTGGTAGGCGCGCACGATGAGCGAGATGCCAAAGTTCAGGGCGAAGTACAGCAGGAAGACGAAGCCATAGACAAGCAGCACGTCATTGAGGCTCGTGGTCTTGGCCATGACGACCTTCGAAGTGTACATGAACTCGGCCACATTGATGCCGGCAAGGTAGGAGCTGTCCTTGATGACCGTGGTGCATTGGCTGAACAGGGCGGGAATAATCGTCTTGAAAGTCTGGGGCAGGATGATGAGCCTCATCGTGGCGAAGAAGCCAAAGCCCTGCGACGTTGCGGCCTCGAACTGGCTCCTGGGGATGGCGTTGAGGCCGCCGCGCACGATCTCTGCCATGACCGCCGAGGTGAAGATTGTGAAGGCCAAGACGGAGATCACGACGTCGTTGCCCTTGACGGTGAAGTAGATGAACAGGATCCACAAAAGGTTAGGCGTGCAGCGGAACAGCTCGATGTAGGCGCTCACGAGCAGACGCAGCGGGCGCGGCGCGTAGGACTTCACGAGGGCCAGGATAGTGCCAAAGACGAGCGAAAAGATGATGGCAAAGAAGGAAATGACGAGCGTCTTGCCAAAGCCGCCGAGCATGAAGCTCACGTTCTCGGGGGTAAAGATCTCCATCGGGCTACGCCTCCTTCGCGGGCTCGGGCGTCACGCCGGGGATGACCTTGGCGCGGGGGCGACGCTTGGAGCGGCTCTCGAGCCACTGGACCAGGATCGCCAGCGGGAAGCAGATGAGGAAGTACAGCACGCAGGCCATGATGTAGCCCTGTAGGTAGCCGTAGGTCGAGACAAAGTTGTCGGCGTTGTACATGAGGTCGCCGCCGGCGATGAGGGCAAGCACAGAGGTGTTCTTCACGAGGTTGAGCGCCTGGTTGCACAGCGGGGGCAGGATGACCTTGAACGTCTGCGGCAGCACGATGTAGGCGTAGGACTGCAGGCGCGAGAAGCCCTGCGACAGCGCCGCCTCGAACTGGCCGCGTGGCACGCTCTCGATGCCCGTGCGGATGACCTCGGACACGTAGGCCGCGTGGTAGAGGCCAACTCCCAGGGTGCCCAGCATGAAGGCGCTCGTGCGCACCGGGTCGGCCGTACCTAGGATGGCCTGGAGCAGCTTGGGGCCGGCCATGTACATGAAGAAGACCTGCACCGGCAGCGGCGTGTTCTGGTAGAACTCGACGTACACGCGGCTGATGCCACGCAGCACGCGCGAGCGCGTCGTCGAAAATACGCCGAGGATCGTGCCAAGCACAAGCGACACGGCAAGGCCCGCGAGGACGACCTGCAGGGTCAGGGCAAAGCCCGTCCACAGGGAGTCCATCTCTGCGAAGGTCAGCGACCATCGCATCGGATCGAGGAGTCCGTCTAGCATCTCGTTCCCTTCGTGACTACGTGCGGGGCCGCCCGCTACGTGCGGCGGGCGGCCCCGGCAAGGCCCGCCATGGCAGGCGGGCGGTCGAACAACTTAGAGCAGGCCCCAGGTCTGGATCTCCTCCTCGATCCAGCCGTTGGAGGTGACGTCCTTGACGACCTCCTCGGTGACGCTGGAGAGGTCGGAGCCCTTCTTGGTGGCGATGCCGTAGTCCTGGGCGCCAAACTCGATCTCGGGCTGCAGGAGCTCCTTGTCATCGGTGGTGTAGGTCTTCAGCGTGGAGCGGTCCATCGCGAAGGCGCCGATCTGGCCGGCGTCGAGGGCGCTGTTGATCGACGGGTAGTCGGGGTACTCGTCGAACTGCGGCGTGGCGGAGAAGCCGTTGTCGGAGAGCATCTTGGTAATGGCGTCCTTGGTTGTGGAGCCCTGGGAGACGCCGATGTGCTTGCCGTCGAGGTCGGCCATCGAGGACATGGAGCCCTTCTTGATGAGGATGCCCACGTGGTCGGTGCGATAGGGGTCGGTGAAGTCCCAGCTCTGCTTGCGCTCGTCGGTAATGGTGTAGGTGGCGCAGATGAGGTCGAGGGTGTCGTTGTCGATGAGCGGGCCACGGGTCTTGGGGGTCACGTCGGTGAACTCGACGAGGTCCTTGTCCTTGGCCTCCTCGTAGGTGACGTCGAAGACCTTGGCGGCAACCTGGTAGCACAGGTCGATCTCCATGCCCTCGTACTTGCCGGTGGCAGTGTCGAGCAGGCCGTAGCCCACGACGTCCTTCTTGACGCCGCACTTGAGCTTGCCGCGGTCCTTGATGGTCTGGAGCTTGGAGGCGTTGGAGTCGCTCGAGCTCGAGCCACCGCAGCCAACGAGGCCAAGGCCACAGACGGTGGCGCCGGCGACGCCCATGGTGGAGATGAACTGGCGGCGGGAGATGTTGTGCATGGTGGAGCCCCTTTCGTTGTCGGTAAGAGCAGCTGAGGCTGGCGGACGAGGTCCGCCAGGGGTGGTACCTAGCGAAGAATCTTGGAGAGGAAGAGCTTCGTGCGATCGTGCTGGGGGTTCGTGAAGAAGTGCTCGGGCGTGCCCTCCTCGATGATCTGGCCGTCCTCGACGAAAATCACTCGGTCAGCCACCTCGCGGGCAAAGCCCATCTCGTGGGTGACGCACATCATCGTAATGTTCTCCTGGGCGAGCTCGACCATGACGTTGAGGACCTCCTGGACCATCTCAGGGTCAAGGGCGCTCGTGGGCTCGTCGAACAGGATGATGGGCTGCTTGGTGCACAGGGCGCGGGCGATGGCGACGCGCTGCTGCTGGCCGCCGGAGAGGTTCTGGGGGTACTCCCCCGCCTTGGCCTCGAGACCAACGCGGCGCAGGGCCTCAAGAGCGGTCTTGGTGGCCTCCTCCTTGCTCTTCTTCTGGAGCTTGATAGGAGCCAACGTGAGGTTGCCCAGCACCGTCATGTTGGGGTACAGGTTGAACTGCTGGAAGACCATCGAGGAGTACTTGCGGGCCATCTCGAGGTGGTTCTTCTTGGTGAGCTCGGTCCCGTCGATGGTGATCGTGCCGCTCGTGGGCTCCTCGAGGTAGTTGACGCAGCGGATGAGCGTCGACTTGCCGGAGCCCGAGGGGCCGATGATGACGAGCTTCTCGCCGGCCTTGACCGTGAGATTGATGTCCTTGAGCACGTGGACATCACCGAAGTACTTGTTGAGATTCTTGATCTCGATCATGTTCTTGGCTTCGGCCATAACGTTCATCCCTCTTCTCGTGCAGGTGTTGTTGTCACTGTACGGTAAGCGCGGTTGTTTAAAGTGTAATCCTACCCAAAGTGTAATCCTACCCAACTGTGACTAAGTAGAAACACGCAGGTTACAAGCCTATCGACAATTTTATAACTAATATGGAGGTCGTGATTTGCCTTATATCCCACGCAGGCGCGCTCTATACCTCGAAGGTCAAGAACGAGCTCGTTGGGCGCGGCAGCGGGAACGCTTGCCCAAGGACGATGGGTATGGGCTCCTAGCACACGTGGCTGTATGAAAAAAGCGGGTCGCTTTCGCAACCCGCCTAACATTTGGTAGCCCGTACCAGATTCGAACTGGTGATCTCCGCCTTGAGAGGGCGGCGT
>NZ_CEVYAT010000152.1:0-3796 GCF_982402205.1 Parolsenella sp.
ATGCTGGTATCTGCCATGGCGCTACACCTTCTCCCTGACGGTCTTGCCAAGCAGGCCGCTCGGCTTCACGAGCAGCACAACGATGAGGACGCCAAACACGATGGCGTCGGCGAGCTGGGTGCCCACGTAGGCCTTGGCGAAGATCTCAATGACGCCCAGGACGAGGCCGCCCACGAAGGCGCCGGGGATCGAGCCGATGCCGCCGATGACGGCGGCGGTGAAGGCCTTGATGCCGGGAAGCGACCCCGTGGTGGGGATCAGCGTGGGATAGGCCGAGCACATGAGCACGCCGGCGATGGCGGCCAGGCCCGAGCCAATGGCGAACGTGAGCGAGATGGTCGAATTCACGTTGATGCCCATGAGCGTGGCGGCGCCACGGTCCTCGGAGCAGGCGCGCATGGCCTTGCCCATGCGGGTCTTGCCGGTGAAGGCCGTGAGGGCGATCATGACGACGATGCCCGAGAGCACGGTGACGATCGTGATGGCGCTGATGACGAGCTGGCCGTCGAACAGGCTCACGCTGGGCAGGTCGACGACGCTCGGGAACGACTTGGTGTCGGAGCCCCAGATGAGCAGCGCGGCGTTCTGCAGGAAGTAGCTCACTCCGATGGCGGTGATCAGGACGTCGAGCGACGGGGCGTTGCGCAGCGGCTTGTAGGCCAGCCGCTCGACCACGATGCCGAGCACGGTGCACGCCACAATCGAGAGCAGCACGCCCACGCCGGTGGGCAGGCCCAGGTAGTTAACGGCACAGAAGCACACGTAGCCGCCAACCATGATGATGTCGCCGTGGGCGAAGTTCAGCATCTTGGCGATGCCATACACCATGGTGTAGCCCAGCGCGATGATTGCGTAAACGCTGCCCAGCGACAGGCCGTTGATGAGGTTCGTCAGAAGGCCCATGTCATGCCGCCTCCTTTCAATTCGCGCTGCCGGTAACGCCTCCGAAATGGGGTGGACACGCCCCGGCAACTTCTCTTTCCTACCGACGAGCGGGGACCATCGCGCAGATGGCCCCCGCTCGCTCTGTCAATAGATTACGGACGACGCGACTCAGACGAGGCGCGCGAGACGCCCGTCCGCGACGACGCTGAACTAGTCCAACGGCTGGTACACGCCGTCCTTGATGACCATGCCCTTGGGCTCCTTGGAGACCTCGCCCGTGTCCTTCCAGGTGACGTTCTCGCCGGTGAGGCCGGAGTAGGTGTAGCCATCGACGATGGCGGCCTTGAGCTTGTCGCAGATGTCGGAGGCGCTCATGTCGGGCGTGCAGCCGGTCTTCTCGAGCAGCTCCTTAACGACGTAGATGCAGTCATAGGCGTCGGCGGCGAACTGAATCGGGTCGTCACCGTAGGCGTCCTTGTAGGCCTTCGTGAACTTGGAGGTCTTCTCGTCGGTGGCGGTGGCGACGAACGGGGTCAGCGGCATGAGACCCTCGGCGAGCTTGGTGTCGAAGCCCTCGACCGTCAGGATGCCGTCCATGCCGTCGCAGCCAAAGAAGCCGGGGGCATAGCCCATGCCGTCGGCCTGCTTGAGAATCAGCGCGGCGGGGGTGTAGTAGATCGGCAGGAAGACAAGGTCGGCGCCGTTGTTCTTGGCGTCGTTGAGCTGCACGGAGAAGTCGTTGGCGGAGTCATCCGTGAAGGTCGTGGTCGAGACGATGTTCAGGCCCTGGTTGGCGGCCTCGGCCTCGAACTTCTTGTAGATGCCCGTGGAGTAGGCATCGGAGTTGTTGTAGATGACGGCGATCTTGTTCTCCTTGCTCAGGGCCTTCTTGGCGAGGTACTGAGCGGAAGCGGTACCCTGGTTGGGGTCAGTGAAGCACATCTGGAAGACGTTGTCCTTGCGCGGGGTCGTGACGTTGCCGTCGACGTCCTCCTGGCCACCGATGACGTCGTTGGAGCTGGCCGACGGCGTGATCTCGAACACGTTGTCGGCGTTGGTCTCGGCGGAGACGGCCACGCAGGGAGCGGTGGTCGTGGCGCCAACGAGGACCTGCAGGCCCCAGTCCTTGAGGTTGTTGTAGGCGTTGACGGACTTCTCGGGATCGTGCTCGTCGTCCTGGCAGTTGTGCTCGAACTTGACCGAGCCGCCGGCGGCGTTGATCTCGTCGACGGCGAGCCGGGCACCGTTCTTGGTGGCGTTGCCATAGATGGCGGCGGCACCGGTCAGCGGGCCGATGTTGCCGATCTTGAAGGTGTCGGCCGAGTCGCTGCTGGAAGAGCCAGCGCTCGAGGAACCGGAGTTGCCGCAACCGGCGAGGCCAGCGACGCTTAGAATGCCCGCAGCACCAGACAGCTTCACGAAGTTCCTACGGGACATGCCAAAACGATTGGACTCCATCTTTCATCCTCCTCGATGCGTGGCCTTTAGCGATTGACTGACACGCGCGGGGAAGGCCTACCCCGTTTGTGTTGGTTGAACTCAATAGCGGCAAGTAGTTGTATTTATCAGCACTTTTTTCAACAGCCCGCCGTGTTTTAACCGCGCCGTAATAAACGTGTCTGACGGCGAGCGGCCCCATATTTGGGTGAACGGTAAAGTCGCAGCGTGACGGGTCTGCGGCGGCCTCTGCGGCGCTGGGTTCAACGTTGGTGGTACGGCTGCGGGGCGAGATTGTTGCGGCCGTCTCGGCCACGCATCGGGGGGACGGATCTGCTGACACGCGGCTCTGCTCGGCCACGTCGGCGCAAGCGAGGCTGATTAGTGTACACAAGTTGGCAAATTAACTGCTATCAAGGCTCAAATCGGCCTGTTTTGCCAACCTACGCTCACTAATCGAACGAGCATGACCCTTCTTAAGCAAAAGCGCCGCGGGCTCAAAGCCCACGGCGCTCGAAGGACGGTATTTGGCTGTGGCTCGCCCCCAGCATTGGAGGCTGGCAGGGAAACGCCCTCCCCTAGCGGTGGAGCTTGGCGGCGAGACGGCGCACCATGCCGGTGAGGAAGTCGACCTCGGTCAGGCGCAGCAGCATCGCCGCGCCAAAGGTCACGGCAACCGCGACGACGCCTCCGCATGCAAGAATCACCAGCGCGTGCCCAGCGGTGAGCGAGCCCGCGCCTCCCAGCAGGTGGCTGATGAGCGCTCCCGCGGCGGCACCCAGCAGGCCCAGAGCCACGGCGCGCAGACTGCTCTTGATGAAGCCCGCGAGGTAAACGCCCTCGATATCCCGGCGAATCTGCGCCAGCGAAATGACGTCGAGCAGCACCATGTAGACAAAACTACCCAGCGACACGGCGTGGATGCCCAGGATGGGCGTGGCCCAGATGGTGAAGACCACCTGCGCCACCGAGGCGATGACGTTGGCCACGGCAAACGGCACCATCTTGCGCATCGACGAGAAGGCCTTCTGGAAGAAGGTCGACAGACCGTAGAACGGCAGGCACAGGGCCAGGCTCGAGAGGTAGGCGGCCGTGAGCTCGGCGCTCTGGGCGTCGAACTGGCCAATGCGCAGCAGGCTCATGAGCGGGCGCGAGAACACGATGAGGTAGAGCATGAACGGGATGAGCACGAACATGATCTGGCTCATGCCCGACGAGAGCTGACGGGCGTAGCGCGCCCGGTCGCCCTTGGCGAACGACTCGCTCATCTCGGTGAACATGGCAACCGTGATGGGCACCGCGAAGACCGCGTAGGGCAGCGTGTACCACAGGCGCGCGTAGTAGGTGACCGAGCTGCCCTGCTCGGGCACGGCGACGAGCGCCATCGACGTCATGACCGAGACGGTCACAAACGAGCAGGCCGTGGCAACGAGGGTGGGGGCGCCGAGCTTGACGGTGTCGAGCAGGGCGGGGT
>NZ_CEVYAT010000153.1:0-3770 GCF_982402205.1 Parolsenella sp.
ATAGAAGACCGAGCCCACGAGCGTGAGGCCGTCGCCAACGTTCAGCGGCAGGCCCTGGTCGAGCACCACGAACCCCGCGCCCACAAGCGTTACGACCGCGGCGATCACGCTCATGCGGCGCGGCCTGCCCTGCCCCAGGGCCCACGCGCACAGCGGCACGAGCGCGCAGTACACGCCAGTGAGAAACGCGTTCTTGCCTGGCGTGGTGTAGACGATGCCGTACGTCTGGAACACGTAGGCAAGCCCGTAGAACACGCCAAGGAGCACGCCCGTGCGCACGACCGGCGCGCAGAGGTTGCCGCAGATGCGCCGCCAGAAACAGGCGAGCATGAGCAGGGCCGACAGGCCAAAGCGCACGAGCAGAAGCCAGAACACCGGGAACTGCGCCGTGACGTCCTTCATCACGAAGAACGAGAAGCCCCAGGCAAGGGCGCAGGCAACAATGAGGAGCTTGTTGAACCAGGGGGCGTCGACGAGGCGGCCCGCGTGGGTGCCCTTCTCGGCCACGCCCTTCTCGGCCACGTGAGCGGTGGCAGCACCCGGCGCGCCCTTCTCGGCCACGCCCTTCTCGGACATGAAGTTGTGGAAGGAATCGTTTGGGCTCACGGGCTACACCAGGTCAAAGTCGGCGTAGCTGGGCAGCACCTCGTTAGCGGCGCTTACGTCCTGCTTGACGTAGGCCGAGCCGGTGAAGCCCAGCACGTAGCAGCCCGCGGCGAGGCCCGAGCGAATGCCCGCTGGCGAGTCCTCGACCACCACGGTGTGGGCTGGGTCCGCGTGCAGGTACTCCATGGCCGTGGCATAAGGCATGGGGTCGGGCTTGTGGCGCTCGACCATGTCGCCGGTGATGATGCAGTCGAAGCACGAGGCCAGGCCAAAGCGGTCGAGGCCCACGAGGATGTGGCTCGAGACCGTGGTGGAGACGAGGCCGCAGCGCACGCCGGCGGCACGCAGGCGCGCGAGCACGTCGTGGATGCCGGGAAGGGCGGCCGCCTCGGGGTTGTTGTAGCTCGCCCTGTCGATGAGGCCGCGCTCGATGCACTCGGCCTTCTTGTCGGCGAACTCGTCGGCCGTGACGTGGACGCCGTACTTGGCGCCGATGGCCGGGATCGTGGTCTTGCCGTCCTGGCCGCACATCGTGAGGCAGTCCTCGAAGGTGGCGGGGATGCCCAGCTCGCCAAAGATCACCACGTTGCGGCGGGCGGCGATGGGCTCGGAGTCGATGAGCACGCCATCGCAGTCGAACAGGACGCAGTCGATTCTCTCAGGACGAGGCATAGTCACTCCCGTGGTCGCATGGTCAACGATGACCCATTCTAGCAGGATGTTTAGTGGGGACTGCTGGGCATGAGGGGACTGCGCCATGAGCACGGGGGTGCTCCGTGCGTCCAACGCAACAACCAAGCGGCATTGCGTGCCCAACGCGACAATCGAGCAGGATTGCGTGCCCAACGCGACTAAACCGGCCCTCCAGAGCCGTCATCTAGTCGCGTTGGGCACGCGAGCGGACAAACAAGGCGCAATAGGCACGCAAGAGAATGCTTAGGACGAGAAGAAACGACAGACGAGGACGTGGACGCGGGGTGAAATTTCACCCCAATTTCACCCCTCTGGGCAAAAACAGACGATCGCGACACAAAAAAACAGGCCAGAGGATATGTCCCCTGACCTGTGAGTTTCGATGGAGCCAGCTACCAGACTTGAACTGGTGACCCCCGCTTTACGAGAGCGGTGCTCTACCAACTGAGCTAAGCTGGCAACTCCATGACCGCCGCACACGTGGTGTGCTGCAGCGAAGACAGACTATACCGTATACACCCGCACTCGCGCAAGCCATTTGCGAGAAATAATTTAGCAGCCACCACTCGCAAATACGCCGACGCCCACGGCTCCCCCAGGCCATAGAATCGCACTCGGAAGGATAACGACCAGGGGAGCCATCATGAGCGACACAATCAAACTTGCGACCATCGGCACGTCGATGATCAGCGACGACCTCATCAACGCCGCAGGCCAGGTCGAGGGAATCGAGTACGTGGGCACGCTCTCGCGCAACGCCGTGAGCGCGCGCGAGTTCACCGAGAGGCACGGCGGCTCGCGCCCCTTCACCTCGCTCGAGCAGCTCGCCAACTGCAAGGACGTCGACGCCGTCTACATCGCCACGCCCAACGCCCTGCACTACAAGCAGGCCCTCGCCTGCGTGCGCGGAGACAAGCACGTCCTGGTCGAGAAGCCCTTCTGCTCAAACCGCTACGAGGCCCAGTCGCTCTACGCCGCGGCCGAGCTCCACCACGTCCTGGCGCTCGAGGCCATGCGCCCCGTCCACGACCCGGCCTGGGCCACGATCTGGGCGGCCCTGCCCAAGCTGGGCCAGCTGCGCCGCGCCACCTTCCGCTTTGGCAAGTACTCGAGCCGCTACGACGACGTCAAGGCCGGCCGCCACACCAACATCTTCGACGCCAAGATGGCTTCGGGCGCCCTCATGGACCTCGGCGTCTACTGCATCGAGCCCATGGTGGCCCTCTTTGGCGCGCCCGACCGCATCGTCGCCGCCCCCACGCTCATCTCGGACGCCCGCACCGAGTCGACAGGTGGCGTCATCGACGGCGCGGGCTCGGTCCTGTGCAGCTACGGCAGGCACTCCGGCACGCCCGGCCTCGTCGTCGAGATCGCCTACTCAAAGATCTCGACCGACCTGCTCCCCTGCCAGATCGAGGGCGACCTCGGCACCCTCACGCTCGACGCGATGAGCGTGCCCCAGTCCGCCGAGGTCATGGTGCGCGGCCAGGCCATCCGCGGTGCCGCGACCACCACGACCAACAGCGTCGGCAACGTCACCGAGAGGCTCAACATCGAGCCATGCGCCAACAACATGGTCCACGAGGTGCGCGACTTCGTGAGCCTCGTAAACGGCGAGTGCATCGACACCCTGTGGGGCGCGAGCATGGCCCCCACCGGCGCCGCCTCGAGCTTCACCGACGTCACGCTCGACGCCCTGGCCATCTGCGACGAGATTCGCCACCAGGGGCTCATCCACTTCCCCGCAGACTTCCACATCGAGTAGGGCAAAAGGCCGATAAGGTCACAACAGACAAAGCGAGAGGGACCCGCCAGACCAGGCAGGCCCCTCTCGCCATTTACGTACGCGTTGCCGAGAAGCACGCCCCGCGCGCTATCCCAGAAGCTCCAGCACCCGGCGCTTCGTCGCGAGCGACTCGGGCGTGAGCATCCACTCGCCACGTCCCTCGCGCTCGCAGGCGACGTCGACCTCGCCCACGATCTTGCTCGGGCGCCCCTCCTTGGGGGCGCCGCTCATCACCAGGATGCGGTCGGCCATCTCCACGGCCTCGTCGACGTCGTGGGTCACGAGCATGCACGAGATGCCCAGGTCGCTCACCATCGAGAGGAACCACGCGCGCATGTCGCGGCGCGTGAGCGCGTCGAGCGCGCTGAACGGCTCGTCCATGAGCACCACGTCGTTGTCCATGAGGTAGGTGCGCAGGAGCGCCGCACGCTGGCGCATGCCGCCCGAGAGCTCGGCCGGGTAGCTATCCTGCGTACCCTCGAGGCCAAAGCGCCCAAAGAGCGGCTCGGCCTTGGCGCGCGCCTCGCGCCTGGGCGTGCCCGCAACCAAAAGAGGCAGGCACACGTTGTCGACGATCGTGCGCTGGGGCAGCAGCAGGTCTTTCTGCAGCATGTACGAGATGCGCCCCGGCTTGCCCGTGACGTCCTCGCCATGCAGCAGCACGCTGCCCGAGACGGGCTCGGTG
>NZ_CEVYAT010000154.1:0-3747 GCF_982402205.1 Parolsenella sp.
GGGCGCTTCGAGCTGCCTGGCAACGTGAGCTCGCAGTACATCAGCGGCCTTCTGCTCGCGTCGCCCCTGCTCGGCGGCCCCTCCGAGGTGTGCGTCACCGAGCCTGTCGAGAGCCGCCCCTACGTAAACCTCACCACGAGCGCCCTGCGCTCCTTTGGCGTGCACGTTGAGGAGATTCGCGACGTCAACGCGGCGGGCCAGCGCGTCACGCGCTTCGTGGTCTCCCCCGCCACCCCCTACACCTCCTGCGGGCAGATCACCGTCGAGGGCGACTGGTCCAATGCCGGCTTCTGGCTGGCCGCTGGCGCCCTGGGCGAGGGCGTGTCCGTGAGCGCCCTTGACCTCGCAAGCCGCCAGGGCGACCGCTCCATGCTCGCCGCGCTCGCCAAGCTCGGCGCTCGCGTCGAGCGCTCGGGCGGCACCGCGAGCGTCTCGGCCGGCGCCCCCTGCGCCTGCGAGATGAACGTCTCCGACTTCCCCGACCTCGTGCCGCCCCTCGCCGCCGTGGCCGCGCTCGCCCCGGGCACCACGCGACTCACGGGCTGCGGCCGCCTGCGCCTCAAGGAGTCCGACCGCATCGAGACCGTGTGCGCCGGCCTCTCGGCCCTGGGAGCCAGCATCACGAGCGAGGGCGACGATATCGTCATCGAGGGTCGCGAGGCGCTCGACGGCGGCGAGGTCGACGCCGCGAACGACCACCGCATCGCGATGATGGCCGCCATCGCCGCCACCCGCTGCACCGCGCCCGTGACCATCCACGGCGCCGAGTGCGTGCAGAAGTCCTACCCCGCCTTCTTCGAGGACTATGCCAAGCTGGGCGGCCTCGTGACCAGGGAGGGCTAGCCATGGCGTCATCCATCGGCCACAGCGTTCGCCTCACGATCTTTGGCCAGTCCCACTCCGAGGCCATCGGCTGCACCGTCGAGGGCCTGCCCGCCGGCATCGAAGTCGACCTCGACGAGCTGCAGGCCTTTCTCGAGCGCCGCGCGCCCGGCCGCTCCGACACCTCGACCGCCCGCCGCGAGCCCGACCGCCCTCGCATCCTCTCGGGCCTCGTCGACGGCCACACCTGCGGCGCGCCTCTCTCGGCCATCATCGAGAACACCAACACCCGCAGCCAGGACTACGACGGCCTGCGCCGCGTGCCGCGCCCCGGCCACGCCGACTACCCGGCCTTTGTTCGCTACGGCAACCACCACGACGTCGCGGGCGGCGGCCACTTTTCGGGCCGTCTCACCGCCTCGATGTGCATCGCGGGCGGTATCGCCCTGCAGGCCCTCGCCGCCATGGACATCCACGTCGTGGCTCACATCGCCCAGCTCGGCCCCGAGCGCGTGCCGGACGCCACCCTGAACGACCTCGCCTATGAACCCACCCAGCGAAAGGCCATCCTCTCAAACGAGCTTCCCTGCATCGACGCTGGGGCCGCCCGCGCCATGCACGAGAGCGTGCTTGCCGCAAAGGGCGAGCTTGACTCCGTGGGCGGCGTCATCGAGTGCGCGGCCTACGGCATGCCTGCAGGCGTGGGCGACCCGATGTTCGACGGCCTCGAGAACCGCATCGCGGCGCTCGCCTACGGCATCCCGGCCGTGAAGGGCGTCGAGTTTGGCGCCGGCTTTGGGGTGGCCGCCCTGCGTGGGTCGCAGAACAACGACCCCTGGCGCGAGAGGGGCGGCGCGGTCGTCGCCACCACCAACAACGCCGGCGGCATCCTGGGCGGCATCTCCACGGGCATGCCCATCGTCTGGCGCGCGGCCGTAAAGCCCACGCCCTCGATCGGCAAGCGCCAGGACAGCGTCGACCTCGCCCTGGGCGAGAACGCCGACCTTGTGGTCCGCGGGCGCCACGACCCTTGCATCGTCCCCAGGGCCGTGCCCGTCGTTGAGGCGGCCTGCGCGCTCGCCTTACTCGACGCGCTCGTCGATGACGGCGCCTACGCTGTGCCTGCCGCCGCAACCCTTGAGACCACCACCAAGTAATCCCAGCTAGAACGTTTGGAGCACCATGGCTGACCTCTCAGAAATCCGCAGCCGCATCGACGCCATCGACACCCAGATCTGCGAGCTGTTCGCGCAGCGCATGCAATGCACGCACGAGGTCGCCGAGTACAAGCGAGCGAGCGGCAAGCCCATCCTCGACCGCGGCCGCGAGCGCGCCAAGCTCGCCGACGTCGCCACGATGGTCCCCGAGAAGCTCCGCGACTACTCGCAGGTGCTCTTCAGTCTCATCATGGAGATCTCGCGCTCCGAGCAGAGCGCCGAGCTCAATAACAAGAGCGAGCTCGCGGACGCCATCGAGGGCGCCATCGCGGGCACGCCCGCACTCTTCCCGCAGGACGCCTTCGTGGCCTGCCAGGGCGTCGAGGGCGCCTACTCCCAGCACGCCGCCGACCGCCTCTTCAAGCGCGCGAAGATCAGCTACTTCGACTCGTGGGAGGGCGTCTTCCGCGCGGTCGACGAGGGCTTCTGCCGCTATGGCGTGCTGCCGGTCGAGAACTCCACCGCAGGCACCGTGAACCAGGTCTACGATCTCATGATGCGTCACAAGTTCTCGATCGTGCGCTCGGTGCGCATCAAGGTCGACCACAACCTGTTGGCCCTTCCCGGAGCCAAGATTGGCGGCATCACCGACGTCTATAGCCACCAACAGGCCATTGCCCAGTGCAAGGGCTTCCTCGCCCAGCACCCCGAGATGACCGTGCACGTGGTCGAGAACACCGCCGCGGCCGCCAAGATGGTGGCCGAGAGCGGCCGCACCGACGTCGCAGCCCTTTCGAGCCGCAGCTGCGCCGAGCTCTACAACCTGGTGTCCCTCGCCCGCTCCGTGCAGGACTCCGACGCCAACTACACGCGCTTCGCCTGCATCTCCAAGAACCTCGAGATCTACCCCGGCGCCGACCGCACCTCGCTCATGGTCGTGACGCCCAACGACCCGGGCAGCCTCTACAAGGTCCTCGCCCGCTTCTACGCCCTCGACGTGAACCTCCTCAAGCTCGAGAGCCGCTCGATTCCCAACTCGGACTTCGACTTCATGTTCTACTTCGACGTCGACTGCTCGGTGGCGGCGCCCGAGTTCCCCAAGCTCATCGCCTCGCTCGACGACGTCTGCGAGGAGTATCGCTACCTCGGCAGCTACACGGAGCTGGTGTAGGTGGCGGCCGAGAAGGGCGCCGAGCGCGCGCCGCACGCCCCGGTGACCTACGGCCTTCTGGGCCGCACGCTCAAGCACAGCTGGAGCCCCCAGATCCACGAGGGGCTGGGAACGACCCCCTACGAGTTCATCGAGCTAGAGCCCGACGAGCTTGCCGCGTTCGTGCGCGAGGGCTCCTGGAAGGGTCTCAACTGCACCATCCCCTACAAGCGCGACCTCATCCCGCTCGTCGACGAGCTGCGGCCCACCGCCGCGCGCATCGGCGCCGTCAACACGCTGCTGCATGACGAGCGCGGCCGCATCATCGGCGACAACACCGACATGTTCGGCTTCGCCTGGACGCTCAAACGCTTCTGCGAGCGGCACCTGGGCGGCTTGGGCGCCATCCAAGGCGCGAAGGCCCTCGTGCTGGGCTCAGGCGGCGCCAGCCGCGCCATCGTCTGCGCACTCGAGGACGCGTGCGCCAAGCCCGTCGTGATCTCGCGCCACGGCGACGAGACCTACGAGGGCGTCGCGACCCGCCACGCGGACGCCGCCCTCATCGTGAACACCACCCCCGTGGGCATGTACCCCAACTGCCCCGCCTCGCCCCTCGAC
>NZ_CEVYAT010000155.1:0-3736 GCF_982402205.1 Parolsenella sp.
CGGTGGTCAACTCGCTGGTCGAGAATGTCATTCAGCCGCTCGTCTCGTTTCTGACCGGCGGCACCAAGGGCGTGCCGGGCCTCTCGATTGACCTCAACGGCTCGGTGGTCGACTTCAGCGCGTTCATCTCGGCAATCATCAACTTCCTGATTACCGCCGCGGCCGTCTTCGCCATCGTGAAGGCCCTGAACGAGCTCAACCGCATCAGGGACATCGCGGCCGAGAAGGCGGGTCTTGCCAAGAAGGCCGAGGAGGACGCCAAGCCGGCCCCGCGCCTCTGCCCCTACTGCAAGCAGGAGATTGCCGACGACGCCACGCGCTGCCCGCACTGCACCTCCAAGCTCGAGGGCTACAGCAACAGCGCGGAGTAGGCGAGGGCGCGCTTGGGAGGGCGCGTCGTGCTAGTGCGCACGCACGTCCGTGACAAACAGGCCCACGAGCACCTGCTCGTACGGGGCGGCGTCGGGGTCGACCTGCTGGATGCGGCACTCGAAGACGTCATCGTGGCCAAAGTGGAACATGAGGGCCATGAGCTCGTTTTGGCTTGCGGGAACGAAGCCCAGCTTGGTGCCGTGGAAGTAGAGCGCCACGGCGTTGGGGTCGTGCGGGTTGTCGGGCTCGGGCACGAGGTCGAGCAGC
The DNA here is from genome assembly GCF_982402205.1 of Parolsenella sp. Classification (NCBI taxonomy): domain Bacteria; kingdom Bacillati; phylum Actinomycetota; class Coriobacteriia; order Coriobacteriales; family Atopobiaceae; genus Parolsenella; species Parolsenella sp. The sequence goes on from NZ_CEVYAT010000155.1 coordinate 640, forward strand.
ATGCCGGCCTTGAGCTGGTCGAGCACGAGCGCGCCGTCCCAGTACTTGAAACCGGCGATGTTAAACGAAGCGACGTGACGAGACGGTTCGAACATGGTGGCCCCCTAAGGCGTTCCCGGCAAAGCCGGGCGAGGCGACGGTGACCGGCCGAGTCGTTGCCGGCCACCGGGCTCCCTGTGGATGAGACCACCATACAGAGTCATGCGGACACTAATAGAGGCCCCAAGACCCACCCGAGCGGCGCGCAATGCTCGAAAAGGGCCACCGCACGGTGCGGCCCGACGCGCTGACCAGTTCGTGCGCCGTCACCATGCACGCACGTACCCACGCCACGCAGCGCACAAGCACGCGGCATCTCAGCAGTTAGATGCCCTGACGCGTGAGGAAGTCAGCCACATCGGCATAGACCTGGTCGTGGATGGGCTCGTTCAGGATCTCGTGACGAACGCCCGGGTAGATGATCTGCTCGACCAGGCGAACGCCGGCGTTGCGGTACTCGTCGACGGCGCGGCGCACGCCCCGGCCGCACTCCCCCACCGGGTCCTCAGCGCCCGCGATGAAGAGCAATGGCAGGTCGCGAGGGATGCGGCGGGCCAGGCGCGAGTCGGTCGCCTGGGCCACGAGGTCGCTGAGCGTCGCGTAGGCGCCCACGGTGAAGGGCTGGCCGCACAGGGGGTCGGCGATGTACTCGTCGACGACCTCGAGGTCGGTGCAGATCCAGTCGACGTTGGTGCGCGCGCCCTTGATGGCACGGCCGTAGGCGCCCGCGCCCAGCGAGTCAATGAGGCGGCTCACGTGATGGGCCCCACGAACTGCGGCAATGGCATGGCAGAGCACGCTGCCGGCCGCAGTCTGGATGCGCGGCTGCTGGCCCGTGCCGCACAGGACGGCGGCGGCGAGGCCCTGCGCGTGACGGGTGAGGTAGGTGCGCGTCACGAAGCTGCCCATCGAGTGGCCAAAGACCACGTGGGGACAGTTGGGATAGCGCTCGTGCGAGAGGCCGCGTAGGGCGTGCACGTCCTCGACCAGCACGTCTGCGCCGGCGTCGAGCGGCATGTGGCCCAGATCATCGTCTCCGGCGGTCTTGCCGTGGCCGACGTGGTCGTTGGCGCAGACAACGAATCCCTGGTCAACAAGGTAGTTTGCAAAGGGGGCGTAGCGCTCGACATGCTCGGACATGCCGTGGACGAGCTGCACGACCGCGCGGGGCACGAAGTCGGGGCGGGCGGCGTCGTCGGGCTCCCACATGAGGGCGCGGACGGTCGAGGTGTTGTCGTGGCTGGGATAGGTAAGCGTGGTGGTCTTCATAAGGCCTCCTGCCGATGTATTTGAAGCACGCACGGGTTGTATACCCGCGAAGGTGACGGCGGACCCGCCTTCGCGGAGCTTCACAGGGCGCACACCAGGGTGATTGAGCCCGCGATGGAGCCCGTCTACTCGCGGCCTCGCGAATTAAGTACTCGAAAGTTGATCAGAATGCCCAGAATTCGTACTCGCTGGTCAACTTTCGAGTACTTCACCGGGAAGATGGGGCCTCTCGACCACGAACGTCGCCGATTACGCCTCCGCAACGTCTGACTCGCGCACCCAGCCAAGCTCGCAGGACTCGTCGGCACTTGCGAGCTGGTAGGCGGGCTCGTCGCCCATCTGGCCCACGGCCTCGACGATGCAGGGAGTGTTGCTCGCGAGGTCGAGCACGAGGTCGCCCACGCTCCAGCGGGCCAGAGGCGCCGCAGCGGTGCTCTCGGCCCGCTCGCGGGCAATACGCTCGGTAGCCTCGCGACCCGCCTCGTGGCCATATACCTTCTGGTCAAGCTTGTGAGTGAGGTGCCAGCCGCCGCAGTACTCGCACTTGTAGATGCGCAGCTCCTGGCCGTTCTCCTCCTCGCCCCAGCGCGCAACGGCGCGGGCCTGGTCATACGTTGCGTACCTGCGCTTCTTTGCGCACGAGCTCACGCGGTCCCACATGCCCTCGTCGGCGAGCCCCTGGCGCAGGCGCTCGCGGCGGGCGCGCTCGCGACGCGACTCGTAGCTCACCCGCTGGTCGGGGCGGGCCTGCGGGTTGTGCCGCGCGTCTTGCCACTCGTGCTCTGCCATGGAGCTTCTCCTCTCGCCTGGGGCCCAGTATTCGAATTGCCGGCACCAACAAAGAAAGCGCGGCCCCGCGGAAACGGAGCCGCGCAATAACGTGCAGCTAGACGCGCTGGATGAAGGCCTTGTAGCCGCAGTAGGCCTCGTAGATGTCGGCCTTGCTCGTGACCTCCCACAGCGAGTGCATCGACAGCACGGCCACGCCCGAGTCGATGACGTCCATGCCATAGCGGGCCATGATGTAAGCGATCGTGCCGCCGCCACCGGCGTTCACGCGGCCAAGCTCGCAGGTCTGGAAGCTCACGTCAGCCTCGTCCATCACGTCGCGCACGTACGCCATGTACTCGGCGTCGGCGTCGTTGGAGCCGCTCTTGCCGCGCGAGCCCGTGTACTTGTTGAAGCACAGGCCACGACCCAGGTACGCGCTGTTCTTCTCCTCAAACTGACCCGCGTAGGCCGGGTCGAAGCCCGCCGACACGTCGCTCGAGAGCATCTTGGAGTTGGCCAGAGCACGGCGCAGCGCCAGCTCGCCGCCCTCGCCCGCGAGCTCCATGACCTCGGCCAGGGCGTTCTCGAAGTAGTGGGCCTGCATGCCCGTAGCGCCCACCGAGCCAATCTCCTCCTTGTCGACAAGCAGGCACACGCTCGTGCGCTCCACGTCCTCCACGGCGAGCATCGCCTCGAGCGAGGTGTAGGCGCACACGCGGTCGTCCTGGCCATAGCCCAGCACCATCGAACGGTCGAGGCCCATGTCGCGCGCGGGACCAGCCGGCACGACCTCGAGCTCGGCGGACAGCAGGTCCTCCTCCTCGATGCCATAGCGCTCGGCCAGCAGGCCGAGCAGCATCTTCTTGACGGGCTCCTTGGGCTCGTCTCCCTCGCCGTCGATGCGCACGGGCTTGCCGCCCACGATGACGTCGAGGCTCTCGGGGTCAACGGCCTCGGCGTGCGTCTTCTTCATCTGCTCACCAGCCAGGTGAATCAGGATGTCGGAGATGCAGAAGAC
>NZ_CEVYAT010000156.1:0-3692 GCF_982402205.1 Parolsenella sp.
GGGGCTCACGCCCGCCGAGTGCCTCATGGTGGGAAACGACGCCCGCCGCGACTTCCCGCGCCCCAGCATTGGCATGCGCACGGCCTACGTGGGCCACGCCCGCCCCAGGGGCGCCGCCTGGAGCGGCCGCATGAGCGAGCTCGCAGACGCCCTGCCCGCAATCATCGACCGCGCCAACCTCGAGAACGCCAGCCTGTAGCGCTAGCGCCTAGTCCGTGAAGCCCTCGTCGGCAAGCAGCGTGGCGCGCGGGGCCGTGGCGGCCGCCACGGCCAGCTGGTCGCAGCGCTCGTTGAGCGCGGCCCCGTTGTGGCCCCTCACCCACACGAACTTCACCTGGTGCGGCGCCATGGCGTCGAGCAGGCGCATCCAGAGGTCGGGGTTCTTGACCGGCTCCTTCTTGGCGTTCTTCCAGCCACGGCGCTTCCAGCCGTCGACCCAGTGCTTGTTGAACGCATTGACCACATACTGCGAGTCGCTGTGGACCTCGACCTCGCAGGGGCGCTTGAGCGCCTCGAGCGCGGCGACGACGCCCATGAGCTCCATGCGGTTATTGGTGGTGCGCGCATAGCCCGCCGACAGCTCGCGCTCGTAGAGCTTGCCCGTGGGGTCGTAGCAGCGAAGCACGGCCCCGTAGCCGCCGGGCCCAGGGTTTCCTCTGCTTGAACCATCCGTGTAGACGACGACCTTCGTCAAGACAACCCCCTCGCGCAGCGCGCATCCATCGTGGCTCAAGGCGCGCGGTCGCGGCGAAGCCCTTGGCCCATCGCACGCGCGCCCCGTGAATTTGCAGGCCTTCGAGTCTAGCGCAAGCCATGCCGTATCCCTATAGTTAGCTTTAGTTAACTTCTAGGAATCGAGTCACCATGGACGAGAAGAGCGCAAGGATGGGCGGCACGGCACCACGGGCAAGCGCGTCGATGACCACAGACCGCACGGCAACGGGGCACGACCCTGCCGAGAAGCGCGGCCGCAAGGCAGGCGGAGCCCGCGCTCGCATCAGGCGCGCCCTGTGGGGCACGAGGCACACGGGCCACACCGGCGGCCTCGAGATCCTGCGCTGGATTGGTCCTGGGCTGCTCGTGACCGTGGGCTTCATCGACCCGGGCAACTGGGCCACCAACATGGCCGCGGGCTCGACCTTTGGCTATGCCCTGCTGTGGGTCGTGACCCTCTCGACCCTCATGCTCATCGTCTTGCAGCACAACGTGGCCCACCTGGGCATCGTCACGGGCCAGTGCCTGGCCGAGAGCTGCGCCGCGCATCTGCCCCGCCCACTCGCCCGCCTCGTGCTCGCCACGGGCTGGGCGGCCTGCGCCGCCACGATGATGGCCGAGGTCCTGGGTGGCGGCATTGCCCTGCAGATGCTCTTTGGCCTGCCCATCCTGGCCGGCAGCGCCCTCGTGGCCGCGGTCTCGGCGGCGCTTCTGCTCACCGGCTCCTACGCTCGCGTCGAGCGCGTCATCATTGGGTTCGTCTCGCTCATAGGGCTGGCATTTCTCGCAGAGATCTTGATGGTGAGGGTCGACTGGCCGGCCGCCGCGGCGGGCTGGGTCACGCCGGCGGCACCTGAGGGGTCACCCGCAATCATCGTATCGGTGCTGGGCGCGGTGGTCATGCCGCACAACCTGTTCCTGCACTCGGAGGTCATCCAGAGCCAGCACTTCGAGGGCGCGGGCGACGAGGTCATCCGCGAGCGGCTCGACCACGAGTTCGTCGACACGCTGCTGTCGATGGGGATTGGCTGGGCCATCAACAGCGCCATGGTGATCCTGGCCGCCTCGACCTTCTATGCCGCCGGCACGCCCATCGACGACCTCGCCCAGGCGGCCGCGACGCTCGAGCCCATGCTGGGACCCGCCGCCCGCACGATCTTTGCGCTGGCTCTGCTGCTTGCGGGCGTGTCGAGCTCGGTCACGGCCGGAATGGCCGCGGGCACCGTGAGCGCCGGCATGGCCGGCGAGCCCTACGACATCCGCGACCGCCACAGCTCGGTGGGCGTCGTGGCCTGCTTTGCCGTGGCGCTTGCGGCGATAGCGCTGGTGGGAGACCCGTTCTCGGGCCTCGTGTGGAGCCAGGCGCTGCTGTCTTTGCAGCTGCCCGTCACGGTGTTTGCGCAGATCTGGCTCACGAGCAGCCCGACCGTCATGGGCCCCTACGCCAACGGCCGCGGCATGCGCGCGCTGCTCGTGTGCCTGGGGCTCGTGGTGGTGGCCCTCAACGCTGTGCGGCGGGCGCGGGCCTCGCGGCGCCCGCTCGCGCCGCGAGTCATGGGCAGGCCGAGCAAGAAGCGGGGCGAAGGCCACTCGCCCTCGCCCCGCTCGCACGGACCTGGTTGTGGAGGGCGCGCAAGACACGTGCGCCGAGCGCGCGCCCCTCGCTACTTGGCCTCGGCCCAGTTGGTGCCCCAGGAGACCTCGGCCACGAGCGGCACCGAGAGCTCGGCCACGCCCTCCATGGTCTCCTTGACCAGCGCGCTCATGGCGTCGAGCTCGGCGCGCGGCACCTCGAAGTCGAGCTCGTCGTGAATCTGCAGGACGAGCTTGCTTTCCATGCCCTCGTCGCGCATGCGCTCGTCGACCGCGATCATCGCGAGCTTGATGATGTCTGCCGCGGTGCCCTGCATTGGGTGATTCATGGCCGTGCGCTCGCCAAAGCTGCGCAGGTTGGCGTTGCGCGAGAGGATGTCGGGCAGGTGGCGCTTGCGCCCGTAGAGGGTGGTCGCGAAGACGTTGCGCTTGGCCGCGGCGACCGTGCCGTCGAGGAAGGTGCGCACGCGCGGGTAGGCCTCGAAGTAGCGGTCGATCATCTGCTGGGCCTCCTTGCGCGAGATGCCCAGCGAGGTGGACAGGCCATAGGCCTGCTGGCCATAGACGATGCCAAAGTTAACGGCCTTGGCGCGGCTGCGCATCTCGTGGGTGACCTGCTCGACGGGCACGCCAAACACGCGGGCGGCCGTCTCGGCGTGGAAGTCCTCGCCTTCGCAGAAGGCCGCGATGAGATGCTCGTCGCCCGAGAGGTGGGCCAGCAGCCTCAGCTCGATCTGCGAGTAGTCGCAGGCCAAGAATACGCAGTCCTCGCCCACCGTGAACGCGGTGCGCACGCGGTGGCCCAGCTCGCTGCGCGTGGGGATGTTCTGCAGGTTGGGGTTGGAGCTCGAGAGGCGCCCGGTGGCCGCCACGGTCTGGTTGAGGCTCGTGTGAATGCGGCCGTCGCCGGCGATGAGGTCGGGCAGGGCGTCGAGGTAGGTGCCGCGGATCTTGGCCTTCTCGCGATAGGCTAGGACGTCCGCCACGACGTCGTAGGTGCGGGCGAGGTCGTCGAGCACCTTGGCGTTGGTGGAGTAGTAGCCGCGCTGGGTCTTCTTGAGGCCCGCGGTGGGCAGGCCCAGCTCGTCGAAGAGCACGCCCGAGAGCTGCATGGGGCTGTCGACGTTGAACTCGTGGCCCGCGAGCTCGAAGATCTTGGCGCGCGTGGCGTCGATGTCGGCGCCGAGTTCGGCGGACTGGGCGGCAAGCACCGCCGGGTCGACGTGCATGCCCATGCGCTCCATGCGCGCGAGCACGCCCACGAGCGGCATCTCGATCGCAGCCATGAGCTTGCTCGAGCCGTCCTTCTCGAGCGCCTCGGAGAGCGGGGCCACGAGGGCGAGGGCCGCCGCGGCGGCGATGGCGGCCGCAGGGCACTTGTCGCT
>NZ_CEVYAT010000157.1:0-3657 GCF_982402205.1 Parolsenella sp.
GTAGCGGCGGGCCATCTTGGCGCCGTAGCGCCTCTGGATAGAGCCGAGGGCGCGGAAGGTGTCGAGCACCTCGCGGGTCATCGGGTCGAGCGGCCCGCGCTCGCCGTTGCGGCCGTGCTTGTGGATGTCTGCCAGCGCGCGGCTGTGCACGATCGAGTGCTGACGGAACTCCATCTCGACCATGTGGAAGCCAAAGGTCTCCGTCTGCCAGATGAGGGTCTGGACGGGGCCGTAGGCGGCGCGGCAGGCGTTGCTCTGGGCGAGCGAGCGCTGCACGATGCGCAGGTCGGACAGGAACTCGTCGCAGGAGCGATACATCGTGTCGGAGTTGCGGCGAATCGTGGCACCCAGGCGGTCTGCCATGACGAGCATGACGGCGCGATGCGGCTCGGACTCGCTGATGAGCTGAGCACGGGCGGTGAGTACCTCGCTCATCTCGACCTGGTGGTTCCACAGGCTGACGAGCTCGGGCGAGGGCTTGGAGTGTTCGGCGTCGAGCGTGAGGTTGCGGCCGATGCGACGGCACTTGTCCTCGAGGGTCGCCACCATGTGGGTGAAGAACTTGGCCGCCACCTGACGGCTCACCTTGGCGGTGACGTTGGGGTTGCCGTCGCGGTCTGAGCCAATCCAGGAGCCGGGGTGGAAGAAGGCCGGGCACACCGGGGCCACGCGGCCGGCGTCGTCGCCCAGCACCCAGTCGTCGAAGCGGCGGTAGACCTGCGGCACCATGTCGAACAGCGTGTTGTCGAAGATGTCGATGATCGTGTCGGCCTCTTCGACCGGCGTGGGCTTCTTGAGGGCGATGGGGCTCGTGCGCAGCAGCGCGTCAATCTCCTGGAGCATGTGGCGCTCGTTCTCCGCGAGGTCGGAGCCGCCCAGGCGCGGGTGGTCCTCGAGCAGGCGGGCGATGCGGCGGATCTTGCCCTCGACGGCCTTGCGGCGCGCCTCGGTGGGGTGCGCGGTGAAGACCGGGTGGAACTCGAGGCGGTTCAGCAGCTCGTAGGCGCGCTCGAGGCCGGCCTCGTCGATGAGCTGGTGGTAGGCCACGGCGAGGGCGTTGCTCTCGTCGGTCTCGGAGTCAAGCGACACCTCGCGCTCGCGCTCGTGCAGGGTCTGCACGCGGAAGTTCTCCTCGGAGAGGTTCGCGAGGTGGAAGTAGGCAGTGAGGGCGCGGGTGACCATGGTCTGCTGCTCGACGGTGAGTCCGCGCATGAGCTCGTAGGCGTGACGGAAGTTCTCGTCCTCCTCGGAGGCGCCGGTGGCGCTCACGACGCCGCGCTCGTCGGCGGCGATGAGGTCGGAGAGCAGCTCGTCAAACGTTGCGCGGAGCTCGGGCGAGTACTCGGTGAGCACCTCGCGCAGGAGGCGCAGGAACAGCTCGAGGTTGTCGCGCAGGCTCTCGGGCAGGTCTACCTCGGCAAACGTGCGCGCCGCGGCCGCCTGTGCCTCGTAGCGCTGCTTGTCGCGCCCGGAGCTGGTGTTGTTTGCTGACAAAGGTACCTCCTCAGGCTCTCATGCACGCGGATGCACAAGCCCTGTGCACCCGCACATGTTGCCCTTCCATGATAGCAGCTGAAAGGAGGGAGGTACCCGCCGTAACCCGCGTGTAACGCAATTGATGTGCGCCCGCAAGCACCAGCCCGCGAGCGCATCCATTGGGTCGATGGGTGGCCATGACGCGGGACATCAGCGCGCATTCGCGCCATAATCTGGGTTCGCAGACAACCGTAAGGAGCATCCGTGCCAGACACCAAGCTTGGGACAACCGGCTACGCCACCGTGATTTTCGACCTCGACGGAACGCTGCTGAACACCATCGAGGACCTGCACCTGGCGCTAGCGCACGCGCTTGACGCCTGCGGCCTAGCGCCCGCGACGCTCGCGCAGACCCAGGCGCGCGTGGGCAACGGGCGCGCCAAGCTCATCGAGCGCTCCCTGCCCGCCAGCGCATCGCCCGAGCTCACGACCCGCGTCACCAGCGCGTTTGACCACTACTACGCCGCCCACAAGAACGACCACACCCACCCCTACCCCGGCATGGTCGAGCTCGCCGCGCGCCTTCGCGACGAGGGCAGACGCGTCGCCGTGGTCTCCAACAAGTCCAACTACGCGGTGCGCGAGCTCATGGACAGCTACTACCCCGGCGTCTTCGACGTGGCAATGGGCTCGAGCGACACGGTGCCCAAGAAGCCCAACCGCATCATGGTCGACACGGCGCTCACCCGCCTGGGCGCCGCAGCCCAGGCGGATGCTGCGGCCGGGCGCGCCGTCTACGTGGGCGACTCCGAGGTCGACGTGGCGACCGCCGCGAACGCAGACCTTCCCTGCATAGCCGTGAGCTGGGGCTTCAGGACCGTCGAGCAGCTGCGCGCTGCCGGCGCCGCCTCGATCGCCTCCACGGCAGACGAGCTTGCCCACGCGATTCGCGGCTAGAACTCCGGGCTGAGGTCAAGAGTCCCTCGTCCCGGCTCCCCCGGCAAGCTCGCAGCTCATGGGGAACACCTTGAGCTGTACTGAGTGCGAACGAAGGGTTTCATGTCCTCCTGTTTGAAAGCAGCGCTTGGGCCTAGCCCACAGAACGGATGTCTTCGCACAAAGGCGGTCGCTCGCTTATTTCAGCACACTTCTCCCCCTCGCAAGTAATTCCTAATCTCCATAAGGTTTTAGGCATACGATAAGAAGCGCAACTAAACCCGCACACGGAGGTTACCCATGTCCATCGACACCACCTGCGTCCAGGGCGGCTACCGTCCCGGCAACGGCGAGCCGCGCCAGGTCCCCATCATCCAGAGCACCACCTTCAAGTACGACACCTCCGAGCAGATGGGTCGTCTCTTTGACCTCGAGGACTCGGGCTACTTCTACACGCGCCTGCAGAACCCCACGAACGACCACGTGGCCGCCAAGATCGCCGAGCTCGAGGGCGGCACGGCCGGCATGCTCACGAGCTCGGGCCAGGCCGCAAACTTCTTTGCCCTGTTCAACATCTGCGAGGCGGGCAGCCACATCGTCGCGAGCTCGGCCATCTACGGCGGCTCGTTCAACCTCATTGCCCACACCATGGCCAAGATGGGCATCGAAAGCACCTTCGTCGCGCCCGACTGCACCGAGGAGGAGCTCGAGGCGGCCTTCCGTCCCAACACGCGCGCCGTCTTTGGCGAGACGATCGCCAACCCCGCTCTCGCGGTCCTCGACATCGAGCGCTTCGCCGTGGCCGCCCACGCCCACGGCGTGCCCCTCATCGTCGACAACACCTTCCCCACGCCCGTCAACTGTCGCCCCATCGAGTGGGGCGCCGACATCGTGACCCACTCCACCACCAAGTACATGGACGGCCACGGCGCGGGCGTCGGCGGCGCCATCGTCGACTCGGGCAATTTCGACTGGATGGCCCACGCCGACAAGTTCCCCGGCCTCACCACCCCCGACGAGTCCTACCACGGCATCGTCTACGCCGAGAAGTTCGGCCGTGAGGGCGCCTTCATCACCAAGGCAACGTCGCAGCTCATGCGTGACTTTGGCTCGATCCAGAGCCCGCAGAACGCCTTCATCCTGAACCTTGGCCTCGAGAGCCTGCACGTGCGAATGCCGCAGCACTGCAAGAACGGCACCGCCGTGGCCGAGTTCCTGCAGGCGAGCCCCAAGGTCTCGGGCGTG